>JBNMGX010000024.1:0-13989 GCA_050872465.1 Hallerella sp. | reverse complement strand
TTATCGTAAGGTCCCGAAGTTTTCTCATCGGGACTTTTTTCAGCGACGCCGCCAGTTAATTTATCTGCAATGAAACCGCGAAGACGCGTGTAGCGGTGCTGCATCCGGTTGTTCCGAATCGCCTCGTCCAAGGCTCCGTTTCCCGAAAGTACCCAGACATGTCCCTTAGCGCGTGTGATTCCCGTGTAGATCAAGTTCCGCTGCAACATGCGATAGTGCGAAGAATCCAACACGATGACAACCGCCGGGTATTCGCTACCCTGGCTTTTGTGAATGGTGCAGGCGTATGCGAGGGCGAGTTCTTCAAGGTCGTCGCCTTCGTAACCGACCAGATGCCCTTCAAAATCCACGGTGATTTTTTGCGTTTCCTTTTCCAGCGCAATGATTTTTCCGATGTCGCCGTTAAAAACATTTTTTTCGTAATTGTTCCGAACCTGCATCACGCGGTCTCCCTGCTTCCAGGAAATTCCACGCGAGTTAAAGCCTTTTGGCGCATCGTTCAAGAGATTTTGCAGAAAGGCGTTCAGCTCGATGGTTCCCAGCGGTCCTTTGTGCATCGGGACCAGAACCTGCAAATCCCCGGCGGATTTTCCCAAGAGCCGCGGGATTTCTTGTATGACAATTTTTGACAATCGATTTAAAGCGTCTTCCGGATTTTCAAACGGGACATAGTGAAAATTGTTCCCTTCTATCGGAACAGGCTTCATCCCCTGGTTGATGAGCGTCGCTTTCTCGGCGATATCGTTTCCGCCCGCCTGTCGAAAGATTTTTTCCAGACGTATTCCCGGAATCTGCGGAACGGAAAGCAGGTCGCAAAGGACATTTCCCGGTCCGATGCTCGGCAACTGGTCCTTGTCCCCGATGAGAATCAAGCGCGTGCGTTCTGGAATCGCTTTCATCAAGCCTGCGCAAAGCCACGAATCGACCATGCTGAATTCATCGACGACAAGAATTCCCGTTTCAATCGGAAAATTTTCGTCGCGCATAAACCGACGCGATTCCGGGTTGATTTCGAGCAGACGGTGCAAGGTCTTGGCCGTGTGCCCGGTGACGTCCTGCATTCTCTTCGCCGCGCGACCCGTGGGAGCCGCAAGAGTCACATCGATTTCTTTTGAATCCGCAAGCGCGAGGATTCCCTTGAGAAGAGTCGTCTTTCCGGTTCCGGGACCGCCCGTGACGATAAATATCTTGCTTTGAAAGGCCCGGACAATTCCCACCTTCTGCGTCGGGTCGTAGGAAAATCCCTGAGCCTTTTCAAATTCCGACAGAAAATTTTCCAGTTCCCTAGAATACCCGTCATTCAAATTCTCCGAATCGGATATCCTTTCGGCGACAAAGTTCGCAATGAAATTTTCCGCATGGACAAGGCTCGGAATGGCGATGCAATCGCCATCTCGATTTAACCGGTTCTGTTTTAGCAGGCTTTCAAGCGCAAAGAAAACATCGTCCGCCTCTTCATCGGTTTCGATCGGAAGGCGGAGTTCCCTGGTGGCGTTTTGAAGCAGAACGCTCTGCGGCAAATAAGTGTGCCCATCCCCGGAAGAAGCCTTGAACATCGCATAGCAAATGCCCGCTTCGAGCCGCGCTTCGTTCCACTCGGAAATCCCGACCTTGCGAGCGATTTCATCCGCCTTGACAAAGCCCACGCCCCAAACATCTTCACAAAGGATATAGGGGTTTTCGGCGAGAATCCGGATCGTATTTGTCGAGTATTGCCGCCACAGCCGCAAGGCAACGCTCCCCGTAATGCCGTGACCATAGAGAAACAGCATCGTTTCGCGGCTTTCGCGCATCTGCTTCCAGTCGTGCAAAAACTGCGTCACCTTTTTCCCGGAAAAGCCCTTGATTTTTTTCTTGCCGAGTTCATCACCGTCGCCGTCGAGAATGGAAACAAGGTCCGCGCCAAAAGTATCGACAAGCCTCTTCGCCGTCGCCTGCCCGATTCCCTTGAAAAGCCCCCCGGAAAGATAGGCGACTAGGCCTTCCCCGCTCGTCGGAAAAACGGTTTCGCTTTGGACGCAGATAAATTGCCGCCCATATTTCGGATGCGTTTTCCATTCGCCGTCCATGCGCAGCGTTTCGCCGGTGGAAAGTTCGGGAAAAGTTCCCGTAACGGTGACAGGCCGAGCTTCCCCGGGCACGATAAACCTTAACACCGAAAATCCGTTTTCGCTATTTCGGAAGGTGATGTTCTTGAGCGTTCCTTCGATTTGCATGGCTTTAAAATTCAAAAGGAATGCTTGTGCGGCATTCCTTTTCCGTTGTCTTAAAAAGAAACCGGCTGATTAGCGGATTTTCTTTTTCTGGCGATCGCGACGACGACGCTTTTTCCGCTTGTGAGTCGCAATCTTCTTACGCTTTCTTTTCTTTCCGCAAGGCATGAGATTATCTCCAAAAAAGGTTAAACTTCTGTTTGTTTAAAACAAAAAGAGAAAATTTTAGCCGTTTTGTCAAGGGTGAAGCGCACAAGCAAATTCATTCGATGGTTTTTGCAATAAATAGCAAAGGATTTAAGCAAAATGATGTTATTTTTAGATAAAACTAAAGCAAGGAAACACGACGACTAAAATTTACGCAACCGCTTTTGGCCTTTCCGTTTTGCTCCTCTCCGCCTGCGGCGATGATGTGACAAAAGTTACCCAGGTGACACAGGAAACTTCTGGATTGGAAGTCGTCTCGTCCGCCGACTCGCTCGGCAAGTGCACGATGGAACACTCGGGCGAGATGAAGTTCGCGTCAAAGGAAAACACGGTCTTCGTGTGCGCGGATTCCGCCTGGCAAAACGTTTCGGCAACGGGAAAGGCTTCGTGCGCCACAGAACTTCTTGCGGACAGTTCGGGCTTTAAAATCGTCTGCGGCGGGGACTCGGTTGGGGTGGTTTTCAACGGAACGGACGGTTTGGACGGCGAAAACGGAAAAGTCGGTGCGGCGGGAAAATCTTGCACAGTCGAGGAATCTCCGCTTCTCGATTCGGACTTTGGACGAGGCGCCTATCTTGTCCTCTGTGGAAGTGATACAGTGGGAACGATCCGGGACGGTCTCGCAGGAAAAGGCTGCACGATTACCGACAACGGCGACGGCACCGTGACGCAGGATTGCGGCGGCGAAACGGTTACTTTGTACAAGGCTTTCTGTGGGGGAAAGGTTTACGACCCGGATTCGAGCTTTTGCCATGAGGATTCGATTGTTGCGCTCTGTGGGGGAAAATCCTATGATTTGACAGAAAATGTCTGCCTTGCGGATTCCCTTTATCCGCTTTGCAACGGTGACCTATTCGATTCCGAAGCGCAATTCTGCCACGAAAATACTCTTTACGAAAAATGCGCCGGCGAAGTTTATGATCCGCAGGACAGCGTCTGCCATGAAGAAAGGCTTTTTGGATTCTTTGAGGACAATCGCGATGGGCAGGTTTACCGGACGGTCAAAATCGGTGAACAGACTTGGATGGCGGAGAATTTGAATTACGAATACATGCCGGATACCTTGAGCGTTTGTTATGACGAAGACCCGATAAACTGCGAAAAGTACGGTCGCCTTTACACATGGGCTGCGGCGATGGATTCGGCTGCACGGTTTAGCGATAACGGCAAAGACTGCGGCAATGGAACGGAGTGTTCTGCTAACGGAAATGTCCGAGGCGCATGTCCCGTAGGCTGGCACTTGCCGAGCAATGCAGAATGGATAACTTTGAAAGATTTTATCGCAAAACAAATCGGCAATGTAAACTTCGTGGGCTATGCGCTGAAATCGACAAGCAGCTGGGAATCAACTGGCGGCTCGGACGCTTTCGGCTTCGGGGCTTTCCCGGCAGGCTCCCGCAACTACAAAGGGATCTACTTAAGACTTCTTAGTTTAACAGACTTTTGGAGTTCTACGGAAAACGAAAGCTATTCTAGCTATTATTTCTTGGTCGGCTGGGCCGATGTTTTTAGCGAACACACCTACGGCGAAAAGGGCCTCAGTGCATATTCCATCCGCTGCGTCAAGGATTCCAATTAAAAGTCCCATACAACCGCCCACAAAAAGCCCGCCCTGCGAAGCGGAATATTCTAGATTTTCTCCGTGATGAAGGCTTACATTCTCCGCAGGCTCCTGTTGATGATCCCCACGCTGCTCGGGATTTCAATCGTCTGCTTTGCCCTGGTCCAGCTGATTCCGGGCGGACCTGTCGAGGAGATGGTCGCCAAAGTCCAGGCGGCATCCGCTCACGGAGGCGCTTCGGCCTCCCGTTCGATTTCCCCGGAACAGATTGCGCAAATCCAGAGCTATTTCGGTTTTGACAAGCCGGCGTGGAAGCGTTACCTCATCTGGCTGTGGAATGTCCTTCACCTGGACCTGGGAACTTCCTACACCTACGGGCTTCCGGTGTGGCGCGTGATTTCTTCGCGGTTTCCCGTTTCGCTCGCCTTTGGGCTTTCATCCTTTTTCCTGAGCTATCTGGTCTGCGTCCCGCTCGGTCTAGCCAAAGCGGTAAAGAACAATTCCCTGTTCGACAAGATTTCCTCCATGGCGATTTTTTCCGGCTACGTAATGCCCGGCTATGCGCTCGGGATTTTGCTCATCATCTTTTTGGCAGGCGGTTCGTTTTTCAATATCTTTCCGCTCGGCGGAATCGTTTCCGAAAATTTCGAGGAGCTTTCTCTCGGCGGAAAAATTTGGGATCTTCTTTTGCACTGGACGCTCCCGATGCTCTGCTACATGATAGGCGAATTTGCCTTTTTGACATTTCTGATGAAAAACAGCGTCCTCGAAGAACTGGGCAGGGAATATATGCGGACGGCTCTCGCCAAAGGACTTTCCTTTCGCGAAGCCCTGGTGCGCCATGCGCTCCGAAACGCCCTGATTCCCATCGTGACACGGCTTTCCGAAGTCTTTTCCCTTCTCTTTGCCGGGGCGCTGCTCATCGAAAAAGTCTTTGACATTGACGGCATGGGACTTCTCTACTACAATTCGATGGTAAACCGCGATTACAACGTGGTGATGGGAATCATCCTGCTTTCGAGCGTACTTGCGATGTTCGGGCGGCTTTTCAGCGACATTCTCTATACGTGGGTCGATCCGCGGATTCGGTTCGGGTAAAAATGTTTGCGCTTTCTCCCGAGATGAAAAAAAAGTGGAACCGCTTCCGAGCGAACCGGTTGGCTTTCCGCTCGTTCTGCATTCTGATCGTCGCGTATGCGCTTTCGCTGCTTTCTCCGTGGCTCGTAAACGACGAACCGCTGATTTTACGCTTTGAAGGAAAGACCTATTTTCCGGCATTCGTCACCTACCCGGAAACGGTATTCGGCGGGACTTACCACACAGAACCGGACTATCCGACATTTATCCGCGAAGCGGAGTCGGAAGGGAAAAACGTTTGGGCGCTGATGCCTCCGATAGCGAAGGACCCGCTCAAAGCGGACCTTTCCCTGGACGGAACACCGCCATTTGCCCCGAGCCCTTCCCACCTGCTCGGAACCGACGCGAACGGACGCGACGTACTCGCAAGGCTCATCCACGGCTTTCGGATTTGCATGAGTTTCAGCCTGCTCCTGACTTTTCTCGGAACTTTTTTGGGAATCGTCATCGGGGGAATCCAGGGATATCTGGGCGGGAAATGGGACATTTTCATGCAACGCGGCATCGAAATCTGGTCGTCCCTGCCGTTTCTCTATGTGGTCATCCTCATCGGCTCGATTTACGGGCGAAGCTTTTTCATGCTCATCGTCATCATGGCGATTTTCAACTGGATTTCACTCAGCTACTACATGCGCGCGGAATACCTGAAGTTGCGTTCGCAACAATATGTCCGGGCGGCGAAAATGCTCGGACTTGGGCATTTACACATTTTCTTCCGGGAAATGCTCCCGAATGCGCTAACCCCGGTAATCTCCCTTTTCCCCTTTACGCTTATCGGTGGAATCGGCAGCCTGACATCCCTGGATTTTTTGGGCTTTGGCCTAGAGCCTCCCACACCGTCGTGGGGAGAACTAATGAGCCAAGGTCTCAACAACCTGTATGCGCCGTGGATTTCTATCAGCACCGTCCTCGCCCTTTTTATCACGCTGCTTCTCACGACATTTGTCGGCGAAGGCGTCCGCGACGCGATGGATCCGAAATCGGGAGACCGCTATGAATGACACGATTCACTCGGTCCGAAATCTTTCGGTCGCATTCGGAAAGGAACATCCCGTCCAGGTGACGGACAACGTTTCGTTCGACATTCGAAACGGGGAATTTTTTGCGCTCGTCGGCGAATCGGGATGCGGAAAAAGCGTCTCGGCGATGAGCCTTGTCGGGCTTTTGCCGAAACCTTCCGCCAAGGTCGTTTCGGGATGCGCATTTTTTGAAAACATCGACTTGTTGAAGCTCTCCGTTTCCGAATTGCAAAAGGTTCGCGGGCATCGGATTTCCGTGATTTTTCAGGAGCCGATGCAGGCGCTCGATCCGGTCCGGACCATTCGAAGCCAGCTGCGGGAAGCCTTGCCGAAATGCAGCGAAAAGGACGCTCTGGAAAAAATTCGGGAGGGACTCGCGTCCGCAGGATTTTCCGATATCGAACGGGTCCTCTCCGCATACCCTTGCGAAATGAGCGGCGGAATGCTCCAACGGATTTGCATCGTCATGGCGCTTCTCCCGAATCCGAAGCTGATCATCGCCGACGAACCGACAACCGCGCTAGACGTGACCGTGCAGGCGGCGGTTCTCCAGGTTCTAAAAAACATGGCTCAAAAATCCGGGACCGCCGTTCTCCTGATTACGCACAACATGGGAATAGTCGCCCAATACGCCAAACGGGTCGCGGTGATGTATGCGGGAAGGATCGTGGAAAGCGGACCGAGCCGTGACGTCATCCTGTCACCGAAACATCCTTATACGCAGGGGCTGATCGCTGCGATTCCCAAAGGCCTTTCCGAATTATCCAAGATGGAACCCATCCCCGGAAACGTTCCCGCTCCGACAGAATTTGTCAAAGGTTGCCGTTTCGCCTCCCGATGCCGTTTTGCCGAAGCCCGGTGCGCAGAATATCCGCCGCGAATCGGCGACGAAACACATTTCGCCTATTGCTTTAAAAATGAAAGCCGATAGAAATGTCTGCGGCAAAGCCGGTCCTGAAAATCGGAAGACGCTCTTTTTTGTGGAGCGATGAATTTTTATCCGATGAAGTCCCGGTTCCCGAAGAATGAGAATGCCCCGGGCTGACATTTTGTTTGTGACCGTTTTCCAAAGTTTTCGCTAGATTCTTGATA
Source organism: Hallerella sp. (assembly GCA_050872465.1). GTDB lineage: Bacteria > Fibrobacterota > Fibrobacteria > Fibrobacterales > Fibrobacteraceae > Hallerella. The sequence continues at coordinate 6,760 of JBNMGX010000024.1, read as the reverse complement.
ACAAAGAACGGGATGATTTGGAAGCAATCCGCTGCGAAGAAAAACTTTCGTCCCGGCGTTTTCAACACAAGAGACAAATTCGCAATGGCGCCTGCGGCCTTGAAATTTCCGTCATAATCGGTCGTCCGCGTCTTTCGTAAAAAGATCGATGTCGTCACGGATTCGAGGGTCGCGTCAAATTCACCTTGCGCATAAATGAAATTCGCAGAGATTCCCGGCTGCACAAGAAAATTTCCGGGAGAAAACGCAAAATCCTTTTCCAGTTTAAGATAGGACAGAAAACCATTCGCTTCGCCAAAAATCCGATAGTCGCGTTTAAAATAGCTGAAGGAAAAAGCCTGCAACAGGGAATAGTCCAAAATCCGGTTGGGAGCGAGCGTTTCGTAAAAGCGTTCCTTGTGATGCGGGAAATTGCTTTGTAAGAAAAAACCGCCCGTTTGAATTTTCAAAAAAGAGTTTTTCCAAAAGACATCAAAACCTTCGACATCCGCCCTGACCGGAACAAAGGAAAATCGCTTGGACTTGCCATCTTCGGTTCGAATGCCAAAAAAGCGTGGATCCAAGCTCACCCAAAAGAAATCCGCAGAAAAAGTTCCCCAGCTAGACAGGTATTCATATTCGGAGCGAAACCGGAAAAGGCTCGAAGAATCCCGAACGGCATAGACATCGTCACCAAGAGGTTCGCGCCTCGATTTCCAAAAGTTTCCTTCGATTTGAAAGGTATGCTTTCGCAATCGGCTTCCAAGAAAAATTCCCCGACCGAGAAAATTTCCGCGATAGATTAGATCTACCGTATCGAGAACATTATTTTTCTTTTCGCTCGTCCATGTCGCCTGAAGACCTCCAACCGAAACACGTCCCAACTTCAAGCCAAGAAAGAACAAGGAATCATCGGTATGGATTTCCGAAACGATTCCCAACCGCAAAAAGTCACGCCCACCCGAAAAGTTCGCACCGAGAAAGAGATTTCGAAAATTTCCCCGTACGCCGAAATGCGCATTTTCAAGCAAAGCGTCCGCTTCAAGCCGCCAAAAATTTTCCCAGGCAATATTTGCCCGGTATCGCTGAAATCCGACGTCAAAAAGAAGGATGTCCGTCTGCAAAGAGTCGGAGACTTGGCAGCCCGACGCATTCGCACTTGCGTATTGACCATTCCACAAAAAAAGTCCGCGGCAGCGGACACTTCCCGCTTCGCTCCAGCCAGCGAGAAGAAATGTCGCCAAGACCAGAACAAAGACGAGAAAATTTTTCATGAACTTGATTTTCTATCCTAGATGCGACCCGCAAGAATCACGGAGAGCCGATGCTGATCCATCCCCGGTAAAACACCATGGAATGTGGGATCCGGGAAAATCACCGTCCTTTCGATCAGGGAGACAAATTCTTCCTTTTCCGCATCGTTCCACTTAAGCATCAAGACATCCTGGTCAAAATCCGAGAACGAAGAAGTCACGTTGCCGTCTTTATCCGTAAAGTTGAACGGATTCGAGAGCAAATCCGCATTGACCGCCTTGAATTTTGTCGTTCCGTTTTCCGTTTTGCAGATTGAAGAATCCAAAGAAATCCAAGCCGACGGTTCATCCAAAAAAACATTTTTCTGGATGGAAAATTCGCAGCCATTCCATTCGAGAGAAGCGTTTGTCATGTATTCATCTCCCTGGTATAAAGAGATTCTATTCATTCCATATAGAGAAAATTTTCCCGAAGTAACGGGCAAGTTCAACTGCGTTTTTGCCGTTTCGACAACCGCATTTTCCGCATAAAGGCTGTACCGGGATTCATATTCTTCCGCGGTAATCCACGAGATGTATTTCGGGTTCGGATTCGTCAGCGATTCCATCCACGCGTCAACTGGATTTAATTTGTGATAGGGAAGATATTTCTGGAAGCCGTCCGTCATGTCAAAAAATTTCCGGACATCGATTTGAATTTCCTCGCTATCAGCGTAAACCGTCATCGTTCCGTGAAGCACCCTCTGGACCGAATCCAGAATGTCCAAAGTCTTTTCGATTTCCTCGGTGTAGAAATCCGATTCTTCGCTGTTCCCGACAAAAGGCGAGAGGCTGGAAGCGTTTCCCGATTCCGCCTGTTCAAGCAGATAGGCGTAGCTTTCCTTCAGGTTTTCAATTGCGCTATCGAGGATGTTCGGGACCGACTTGTAGGCGGATTTCCACGACTCCTTGACGGAAAGGAACGGAGACGTTTTCTCAAAAAGCGAAGCGTAATGTTTCAAAGCGGCCTTTTGTTCCGCGGAAAGAACGGTGTCCCTCACATGCGAACGGTTCCAATCGATACTTGTGACCAGCCAGTCGTAAGAGCGGTCGCTCGACGCATCCAGATTGAAAGACGCGACAACGGTAAGAAAAGCCTTGAGAGCGTTCAGCGTACCGACAGAAAGGGCGAGCTCTCCCTGCCCGAGATAGATTTCCAGATTTTCCGTTTCATAGGTGAATACATAATCCTTGCTCTGTCGGATATTGTTCAAAAGATAGATGGCGGAATCGATCGACGGAAGCGCCTTGCCTGCAATGATTTCCTGGATACGGTCGGTGATGAGCTTGTCGCCCAAATTCTTCGCCTGCACAGCCGCCGAGAGAGCCGTTTCCGCATAATTTTTCCGAATGTTGAAGAGAGATGCCTTCTCTTCTTCGCTGCCATTCGCAAAGGCGTTGTAGATGATGCCGACGTCCTTGTTGTTCACGATGTCCGCGATTTGCACAGCGGCAAGTCCCAGCTGGGCATCGCAACTGTTCGGGTAGCTGTCTAACGCTTTCTTGAAAACGGCTTTCGCCTTTTCGGCGCTGTTCTGCAACGCTTCGAGATTTTCGGGAGCTTCCGCGATTCCAAAGACAAAACGGACGAGGGAATCCGTCGCTTCGACAACCTAGGCGTTCAACGTCGGATCGTCAATGCTTTCGCAGGCCCCGACTTCAATTTTATCGATAGGGTTTGGCCCGGAACCCGAACCATCCGAAGTAGAGCCGCTATCGGAACATGCCGTAAACAGCAAGGCAGCTGCCGAGAGCCATTTTGCCGAGCGCAATAATTTCATAAAAGCCTCCTAAATGAACTTTTCAAAATATAACAAGACGTTATTGCAGTTTCAAGACTTGTTGTATGAAAAAAAAAAGCTCGAGTATTTTCCGAAAGAAAAACTATATTGGGGAAAAGCAAAGGAGGTTCCCATGACAGAAACCCAAGTCCCCTTTTCCTGCAAAAAGATCCGTTCCGCTGCCAGGGACGCTCTTCGTGGCAACTGGGCATTCGCCTGCATCGCGGCAGTTCTGTACGAAATTATCACCATCGTTGTCCGAATTCCCATCAACGACAACACGTCCAGCTTTCTACTTTCCTTTTGCGTTGCGGTAGTCCAATCCGTTTTCACCATCGGATTCTTCGCCTGTTTTCTAGACATCATCCGAAGAAAGCCATTAACCTATTCCCGACTTTTCTTCGGATACACAAGCCTCCGCTTCTTTGGAAAAATCATCTGGACAGAAATTCTCGCCTCGATTTTTCTCCTCCTGTGGTCGCTGCTTCTCGTCATCCCGGGCATCGTCAAGGCGTTTTCCTATTCCCTCGTTTACTTTATCCTGATCGACCATCCCGAGTATTCCGCAACCGAAGCGATTACAAAAAGCAGGGAAATGATGGACGGTCACAAGTGGGAACTGTTCAAGCTTTTTCTCAGCTTCATCGGCTGGTGGATTCTCTGCATCGTCACGTTCGGCATCGCGGCCATCTGGGTTTCGCCGTATTTCATGACCGCCTTTGCCAAGTTCTACGAGAACCTGAAGGATAATGCGTAAGAAAGAACCGATGACCCGCTCGGAAATGATGCGGGCGGTCCATTCCAAGGATACGAAGCCGGAAGTCCTCGTGCGAAAGGCGCTGTTCAAAAAAGGCTTGCGGTTTCGCTTGCAGCGGCGCGACCTGCCGGGAAGACCGGACATTTTCGTACTCCGATACAAAGTCGTCGTTTTTGTAAACGGTTGCTTCTGGCACCAGCACGGATGCTCCATGACGACGCGCCCCAAGTCCCGCTCGGCTTTTTGGAATGAAAAGTTCGATCGAAACGTAGCGCGAGACGTGAAAACGCTGCGGGAACTTTCGCTGCAAGGTTTCCGGGTAGCGGTCGTCTGGGAATGTTCCTTAAAGAAAGGCCCGGAGCGCACCGTGGAAAGGCTCTGGAACTTTATCGTCGGCGACGAAGAATTTATCGAAATCTAAACGAATTTTCCATTGTGGAATTATATTAAAGGAAATCCGCTCCAAAAATTTGGCGGATAACCGATGAGGATTGGGATGAAACCGCTTTTTATCGCTGCAGTCGCCACAGCGTTTGGCATCGCTTTTTCCAAAGATGTCTTTATCACGGTCGATCAGTTTGGCTATCGCCCGACAGACACAAAAGTCGCCGTTTTGCGCGATCCGCAGGCCGGTTTCGATTCCGCGCTTTCCTACACGCCAGGAAATTCCATCCAGGTCGTGGAATCCGTATCGGGAAAAGTCGTTTTCACCGGAACGCCCGCGCTGCACAACGGTGGCGTCACCGATTCATCTTCGGGCGATAAAATCTGGTGGTTTGACTTCAGCGCGATTACGCAAGACGGAACCTATTACATCCGAGACGCCTCCGACGCATCCAAAAAATCCTTTCCGTTTCAAGTCCGGGAAGATGTTTACAACGATGTGCTCAAAGCCGCGGTGCGGATGCTCTATTACCAGCGGGTCGGAACGGCGAAAGAAGCCCGGTATGCGGGAGCGGATTGGACAGACGGCGTAAACCACGCGCAAGACGCAAATGCGCGGGCGTTCATGGATTCGACAAACGCAAGCCTCGAACGCGACGTGAGCGGCGGATGGTTCGACGCCGGAGATTACAACAAATACACGGACTGGAACGGCAATTATATCGAAGCGTTGCTGATGGCCTACTTCGACAGGCCCAAAGCCTTTACGGACGATTACAATATTCCGGAATCCGGCAACGGCATCCCGGATATTCTCGACGAAGCGTGTTGGGGACTTGAACATCTGCTCCGCATCCAGAACGACGACGGCTCCATGATTTCGGTCATCGGCGAGAGCAGTGTTTCTCCGCCGTCTGCGGCAACGGGCAGAACCTATTACGGCGAACCCAACGCAACAGCCACCTATTCGGCGGCAAAGGCTTTTGCCTACGGTGCCAAGATGGCGAAAATTTTCAAGGGAGACGCCTACTACCAGAAGCTATACAACGCCGCAGTAAAAGCTTTCGCCTGGGCAGAGGCTCATCCCGACTCAATGTTTTTCAACAACGTGGATTCCCTCGGAACAGAAGGACTCGCCGCAGGACAGCAAGAAGTAACCGAAGAAAACAGCCGCCTGGAAAATCGCCTGAACGCCGCGCTTCGGCTCTACGAGCTTACCGGAGACGCATCCTACCAAAAGCTCTTTGAAGATAATTACTCCAGGTTTCCGCTCATCAATTGGTGGGGAGATTCCTACCGATACGACCAGCACAATATGTTCATCCTCTACCTGACCCTGCCAAATCCGAAGCCGGATATCAAGGCGAATATCGAATCCAAGTTCGTTTCGCTGATGAACAAGCCCGGGGATTTCATGGGAGCCTTTCCGACCGACGGCTACCGCAGCTTTAGCCGGGATTACAACTGGGGTTCCAACGGGCACAAGTCCGCTTACGGCGTCTTGTTCGACAGGCTTTCCAAGCTGAAAATTTCGGGAATCGATTCGGCAAAATATCACAGGGCCGCCGAAGAATACCTGCATTACATCCACGGAGTCAATCCGTTCGGGTTTGTGTATCTCACCAACATGGGTTCCTACGGCGCAAGCCACAGCATCATGTCCATTTACCACAAATGGTTCGAAGACGGCTCCAAATGGGACCGGAATCCCGCGCCCGGATACTTGGCGGGCGGTCCCTATTCGGATTACAAATGGGACGCCTGTTGCGACAACCAGTCGTGCGGAAGCGTTCGGAACAACCAGCTGTGCTTTGCGGAAGAACGCCCGGTCGGCGAACCTCACGAAAAGATGTATCGGGACATCAACAACGGCTGGCCGATGAACTTTTGGCAGGTGACGGAACCGAGTATCGGCTACCAGGTCAAGTTCATCCATCTGATTTCCAAGTTCGTCGAAGAAAAAGGCTTTGACCCGTCCGATCCGACGGCAATCCAAAAGGTTTCGCGACTTCAAAAAATCGTATCGGTAAAAGTTTCCGGTCCCGAATTGCAAATCGATTCTCCGGAAAAGATTCAAGAAATCCGCCTGTTCGATTTGAAGGACCGCGAACTGCTCCGCCATTCCGTGAACGGCAACTCGGTGCGCGTCGCGCTGCCGAGCCTTCCCTCGGGAATCTACTTTGCCAAGGTCAAGACCGTCCGGGCGGATGTCGTCAAAAGGGTCGCTTTGAGGTGAGGGGGAATTTGCTGTCAAATCTTCGGAAAAAATTGCGACAATTGGAGTCCTCCGCCAGTCTCTTAAAAGGCAACATAACGTCGCAATTTGAGAGGGCACCATCTCCTAACGACGAAAGAAAACTTTTACTGGTTTTGGCAATTTAAATTTTTAACATAACCGAGCAACCTTAAACATTGCCAAAAACAAAAAAAGAGATACCCGCCGGCGAAGCCGGCGGTTCTTCATATGCGGGCCCTGCCCTAGGATGCCAGCTACGCGTCACGTCGCGCATTCGGCCTGTCATCTGCGAAAGGTCCTTACCGGCAGGCCCGTAAACGGGCTACATCTT
>JBNMGX010000023.1:0-14085 GCA_050872465.1 Hallerella sp. | reverse complement strand
ACCTTGCCGCGGGCATCATCGCCCTGAAGAAAGCTAAAGCTATTTAGGGATAGGTTCTTAGTTTAATCAATGCTTCATCAGCTATTCATCCATCCTCCCCCGACCTTTTCGCATCCGAATCCAGCCACAAACCATCCCAGCTCATCTACTACGGCGTTCCAGGATGCGGCAAAAGCAACAAGATTTACGAGATGCTCAAAGACGTAGCCGATTCCAACAAAATCCGTACGGTCTTTCACCCCGAATATACCAACGCCGATTTTATCGGGCAGATTCTACCGAAAACGGACGGAGAAAAAATTTCATATAAATTCACTCCCGGGCCGTTCACGGAGATTCTCAAGCGAGCCTACCAAAAGCCGGAAGAACATTTCTACCTCGTTATTGAGGAAATCAACCGGGGAAACGCAGCAGCCATCTTCGGAGATGTTTTTCAGCTTCTCGACAGAAACGACAACGGAGAAAGCCAATATTCCGTTCACAACAAAGACATTGGCGAGTATCTTCAAAGAGACGAAATCCGCCTCCCGCGAAACCTCTCCATCATCGCAACGATGAACACGTCCGACCAGAACGTTTTCACGCTCGACAACGCATTCCAGCGCAGGTTCGACATGGTTCTTGTTCGAAGCGGAGTCACAAGAAAAGAAACGGCGAACGTTCCCAGTTCAGACCTAAACGATTACAATTTTGAATCTAACGACAAGAACATTCAAAAACAATTCAATGCAACAATCGAAAGGACAAATATCCACTGGGGAATTTTCTGGGACTGGATTAATTTTAAAATTGCGGAAGCCCTTCGAGGACTGTCTAGCACAGAAGACAAACGGCTCGGGCTGTGGTTCGTCAAAAATGTCGATGGGAAAATTCCAAGGAAAATCTTTGCGGAAAAAGTTCTGAAATATCTCTGGGACGATGCGTTTAAATTCAAGCGCAAGGAAATTTTTTCGGACGACATCCATTCCCTGGAATCGCTGATTTCCGCCGTTGAAGACTCAACCAACGAAAATATCCTATCCCGAATTTTCAGGAACTATCCGGAAAACAGTTCCAATTAACGGACTTTTGTATTTAAAACATTTGCAATTCGACATTCTTTTGAATATATTTTCACTGTCTTTTAACTTAAAAGGTCTATGATGCCAATGTCCGTCCTGCAAATCCGCCTCGAAGAGAGCCTCAAAAACGAAGTTTCGTCCCTCTTCGACCAACTGGGAATCGACATTCCCACCGCTGTGCGCATGTTCTTCAAGCGCGCCCTAGTCGAAAAAGGCTTGCCGTTCGAAGTCAAGACAACGCCGAATTTTTCAACCGAAAGCGATCCCACGGGATTACTCGCCGCACTGTGCAAGGCAAACGACAACGCGCTTAAAAACGGAACAGCCGGAATGAGCGAAGAAGAAATCGAAAAAGAAATCCAGGCAATGCACGAAGAAAGGAGAAAAAAGAAATGCTTTATGCGGTAATCGACACAAACGTCATCATCTCCGCAGCATTAGCAAAAGACCGTTCCCAGTCAGTCCCCTTTTCCATTCTTCAAGCGGCAATTACAAAAAAATACATTCCACTTGTAGATTCGCTCATTATTGAAGAATACAAAGAAGTTCTTTACCGTCCTAAGTTTCATTTAGAAAATACGGCAAACGATATCTTAGAATCCTTTTTAAAAAATGCAATTCATGTTATACCGACTCCCTCTTTCATCAAATTACCCGACAAAGACGACGTCGTATTTTACGATGTCATGCAAGCCAGTAAAGAAAGACAGACCTATCTAGTCACCGGCAACATAAAACATTTTCCCAAAATTCCTTTTATTGTTACTCCTCGAGAGTTTCTGAACATCTTAGAAACACAAGCATCCGATACCATCGCCGAAACAAAAACATTTTACGATCCCACGGGATTACTCGCCGCACTGTGCAAGGCAAATGACAACGCGCTTAAAAACGGAACAGCCGGAATGAGCGAAGAAGAAATCGAAAAAGAAATCCAGGCGATGCACTCTAAAAGAAACTTGAAGCGAAAAAGAGACAAATGAACCGTTTAATCAATTGTACGTGCACAGCCAAGATGGATTCTGCAGATGAATTCGTCGGTATTCGCAGAGAAAATGGTTCCGTTAAAATCTATTTTCCCGCTGGCTACTTTCAAAACGACGACGCTATCCAAAAGTTTCCAGAAGATAAATTAAGAGAAGCCGTTCTAAATCTGTTTGCTGTCCTAAGCGATGCCTCTCTTTCCGTCGAAAATTTCCAATCGCCGATCTCTCGGTTTTCGACCGACAATTCCGAAGTCCAGTTTCCGATGAACGCCTACCTAAACATTTTGCACCATTATCTGGATTGCGGCTACTATACGGAAAAGGAAACGACGTTCAAACGCGGAATGCAGGGAAAAATCAGCTGGGGACGCACCATCAAGACGACACGCCCCACCGTCACGGAAGACGAACAGAACATTCTCTACCTGAACCCGGTTGCGCGTCACACAAGCCACAACGAAAGCGAGCTAATTACGCAAATTCACAAGTTCTGCGTCCATGACGCGTCTAAGCGAATCGGCTTTATATTCGGCATCGAAATTCAGGAAGAACCGATACTTGATTTCGATTACGACCTATTCCAATCCGTATTGCAGGCGAAAATTTCCAGAACTTTTAACGATAGATTTCTGAATTTATTTGGCGACTTACAGCGAATCGTCGAATACATTGCACACAAATTAACAAACGATACTTCCAACGCTGACGATTTTTATTTCGGAGTCAACAAGTTTGCCCCCGTCTGGGAAGCAATGCTCGACAGGATCTTCGGAAATCTCAACCCGAACGAATCCAAGACAGACTTCAACCCGCACAGTTTTTGGCAATTCGAAAACGGCTTCCCTAAAGACGCCGACAAGTATTCCAAAAACACCATGCGCCCCGATACAATCATGCGGCAAACGGATTCCGACGGGACTGACGAAATCTTCGTATTGGACGCCAAGTTCTATTCCTACGGAATCGCCAACGGAACGCTCCCCGATTCGGGCTCCATCACCAAGCAAATCGCCTATGCCGAATACATTGAAGCGAACAAGACCAGCGGAAAAAAGTTCGGAGTGGACGGACAGCATATCTACAATGCGTTTCTTCTGCCCTACTGTGCAAAAAGCAATCCAAATTCAAAACCTTACCGGATGGAATTTTTCGGGAAAGCCCACGGGGAATGGAAAAATATCGAGCCTTCTTCAAGATTCTACCGTCCCTATCATCAAATCGCCGGTGTTTTTCTCGATGTAGAATCCGTGATGAAAAGCTACAGTTCATCAAAAGTAGCGCAGCGGGAACTCGCCGAACTGATCCGCAGCAAAATTCAGCCTGAATTGTTTACAAATTAATCGACAATCTGTCAAAACGCATCCATCCGAGCGAAAAACATTTCCGCAAAACAAAGAGCGATTCTTTCCGCTGTCCAAAAATTATTTATGTTTGCAAGCGAAACATTTAGGAGATCGCTATGAGCGAAAAAGAAATTCCCTACAAGATTTATCTCTCGGAAAACGAGATTCCGAGCGCATGGTATAACGTTCGTGCGGACATGAAAAACAAGCCCGCTCCGCTGCTCCATCCAGGGACGCATAAGCCTCTCACGCTTGACGAACTCACCCCGATTTTCTGCACGGAACTTGCCAAACAGGAACTCAACGATACCGACCCGTGGATTCCCATTCCCGAAGAGGTCCGCAACTTCTACAAGATGTACCGTCCGTCGCCTCTCGTGCGCGCTTACTGCCTCGAAAAGAAGCTCGGCACTCCGGCAAAAATCTACTACAAGTTCGAAGGCAACAACACGAGCGGCAGCCATAAGCTCAACTCGGCGATTGCCCAAGCCTATTACGCCAAGAAGCAGGGACTGAAAGGCGTGACGACAGAAACCGGAGCTGGCCAATGGGGAACAGCCCTTTCGATGGCTTGCGCCTACTTTGGGCTTGACTGCAAAGTCTATATGGTGAAATGCTCCTACGAGCAAAAGCCTTTCCGCCGCGAAGTCATGCGCACATACGGTGCAAGCGTTACACCGTCGCCGTCGATGACGACAGAAGTCGGAAAGAAAATCAATGCCGAATTTCCGGGCACGACGGGAAGCCTCGGCTGCGCCATTTCCGAAGCCGTAGAAGTCGCGACGCATACCGAGGGTTACCGCTACGAGCTGGGTTCCGTGCTGAGCCAGGTTCTTTTGCACCAGACGGTCATCGGCCTCGAAGCGAAAGCGGCTCTCGACAAGTACGATGTCGTCCCGGACATGATCATCGGATGTGCGGGTGGAGGCTCCAACCTGGGCGGTCTGATTTCCCCGTTCCTCGGAGAAAAGATTCGCGGAGAAAAGGATTACCGGATTATCGCTGTAGAACCGGCTTCCTGCCCGAGCTTCACACGCGGCGTCTATGCCTACGACTTCTGCGACACGGGACATGTCTGTCCGCTAGCCAAGATGTACACGCTCGGTTCGGAATTCATCCCGTCTGCAAACCATGCCGGCGGTCTCCGTTATCACGGAATGAGTTCCATCCTTTCACAGGCCTATCATGACAAGCTGATCGAAGCGCGTTCCGTAGAACAGACAAGCGTCTTCAAGGCAGCGGAATACTTTGCCCGCGTCGAAGGGATTCTGCCCGCTCCGGAATCGAGCCACGCCATCAGCGCGGCAATCGACGAGGCCTTGAAGTGCAAGGAAACCGGCGAATCGAAAACGATTGTCTTCGGCCTGACAGGAACCGGATATTTCGACCTGAAAGCTTATGAAGCTTACAACAACGGGACCATGTCGGACTACATCCCGACCGATGCGGATCTCAAGAAAAGCATCGATCTGATTCCGCGCTTTCCCGGAAACCTGATGTAATCGAATCTTTAAAACAGAAAATCCTCGGCGACCCGCCGAGGATTTTTTTCAAAGCGAAAAAAAAACTTTAACGATAGCTGACATTAAACAGCACTCCGAAAAAATTTCCGTTCCACGCATCGCCGCTATCGACTTCAGCGTGTTCATAGAACGCTTCAACTCCCAAAGCGCCCCACGAAAAGACTCGCCAGTCCTTCCCCGCGGAAACTCGGAAACCAAAACCGAAATCATCATCCAGCGATTTTTCATCCGCATGGAAGCTCACCGTCCCGACCGATCCGGAAACAAAAAAATCTTTCGGCAGCCAAAAAGAAGCGCCGCCTCCCAGATACAGCCTCGAATGCGCATCGTCATCTTCCGTCGTCAGATAAGCGGCAAGCGACCCGATCCCATAGACAGTCAGATTCGAAATCGGCGAATATCCGATTTTCCCGTTTAGGACGACATCCTGAAATCCCTCAATTCGATAACCGTTGTCCCCATAGGCCGAGACCTTTCCTCCATCTGTCCCGACCCCCGCACTCAAGAAAATTCCTGTACGAGAATCCTCGGCATTTGCCAGCGTTGCGCACAGCAAAGCCCCCATAACCAACCCAAACAATTTCATTTGATATCCTTCTGTTAAATGCGAATGCGGAATTGCTTTCGCACAAAATAATCTAGAAAAATCCACAAAAATCTTTCAGCGGTCCTGCCAACCAAAAGTTAATTCCGAAAGCTTCGAACGAAAATCGTTGATTCTTTCCGCTGAACTTTCGCGATGCGGATAAGTGAAATTCGAAAGCAGCACGACGGCCCGCTTCGATTCCGCATCGGCGACGATGCTCGACCCGGTAAAACCCGTTTTCCCGAACATCCGGGGACGGTGAACTTTTCCCATGAACTTTTCCGCATCGAGTTCAAAGCCCAAAGCGGTACAGGCTCCGCGCACACGACCTTCCAGCGCATTCGTTGAAACCAGTTTCAAAATGCCTTCCGGCAAAATGCGCTGTCCGTTAAACAATCCGTCGCCAAGAATCATTTGTACGAATTTTAAAAGATCCGGCACGGTCGAAAACATACCTGCGCTTCCCACCGGAAAAAACCGACGCAGCTTGAATGCGCTTTCGTCGTGAATTTCGCCCTGGATAATCCGACCGCGCCAAGCGTCCTCTTCTGTCGCCACGATTTCTTCTTTGGAAAACCTTTTTAGCGGATCCCAGCCGGAATGCGACATTCCCAGCGGTATGAACAATTCCTCTTCTGCCATTTCCGAAAGCGACTTTCCCGAAATCCGCATGAGAACGATTCCCAAAAGAATACTCGCCGGGTTTCCGTAGTTAAAGACCGTTCCGGGAAAGCGGTTAAAATGATACGAAAAAAGAGAATCCAAAATCTTTTCCGGTGGCAAGTCCTTGAGACTGCTCATCGGCACGCGATAATCCAGGCTATGCGTGAGCAAATGTCGAACGAGAATGTGTTCGCGATAATTTGTACGCAATTCGGGGATAAAATCCAAGACGCGGTCATCCAAATCCAGACGACCTTCCAGAATGCGCTTCAGCGCAAGCGTCGATGTCGGGCAAACTTTCGTCACCGAAGCAATATCGAACAGGGAATCTTCCGGGGTGTTATACGCACGGACTTCAGAGCCTTCCGGCGAAACAAATCCGACAACCGCCTTGGAAAAGACTTTTTCGGCGATTGCCTTTTCAAACAGGTCGTTCAGCGCTTTTTCAAAATTTTCGTCCATGGTAAAAAGATAGATTTTCTGCCGACAAATCTTTGGAGAGATTCATGGAAGAACAAATCGATATTTTGAATGAACTCGGTCAAAAAACCGGTGATTCCCGAGCGAGAAGCGAAGTTCACCGCCTAGGTCTTTGGCACCGAACCGTACACATTTGGCTCTTTGATGCAACCGGGAAAATCCTTTTCCAGATCCGCGCCCACGACAAGGAAAGCAATCCGAACCTTTACGACACCAGTTGTGCCGGGCATATTTCCGCAGGAGATTCCAGCCTCGAATCCGCCATCCGTGAAATTCGCGAAGAACTCGGACTAGAAAAACGCTCCGAAGATTTAACGTATCTTTTTGAATCCAGGCATTCCAGCGTTCTCAACTCCGGGACTTATCTAGACAATGAATTCTACGATGTTTACCGAGGATCCATTTCCGAAAGCGAAAAATTGAAACTTGTCCCGCAACCGCATGAAGTCGATGGCTTCCGTTTTTTTTCACCGCAAGAATTGCAGGCGGAACTCAAAAAAAATCCAGAAAGATTTGTCAACCATCCCAAGGATTTTGAGTATTTACTGCGCCCGTTTGAATTTTCAGGGAAAGTCTAATCTATATTAAAGCATATGACCCTTCAACAGCTGCGCTACGCCATCGGAATTGCAGAAAGCCCTTCCTTCAACAAGGCCGCCGAAAAGCTCTACATTTCCCAGCCGTCCCTTACCGCGTCCATTCACGAACTGGAAGATGAAATCGGCATCACCATATTCAACCGCACCAGCCGCGGCGTTTCGCTCACCCGCGAAGGCGAAGAATTTATTGCGTATGCAAAAGACCTTTACCGGCATTATGAATCCCTGCTAGGCCTTTACGGTAAAAACGGCAAACGCAGAAAGAAATTTTCCGTTTCCACACAGCACTATTCGTTCGCGGTCAAGAGTTTCGTGGAGATGGTCAAGAAATTCCACTCCGACGAATACGATTTTGAAATCAGCGAAACGAAGACACGCGAAGTCGTCTATGACGTGAGCAATTTCAAGAGCGAAATCGGGATTCTTTATCTCAGCGATTTCAACCGCAAGATAATCGGCGATCTGTTAGAAGCTAAAGACTGTGTTTTTCACAAGCTCATCGACTGCAAGGCATATGTCTATCTATGGAAAAACCATCCGCTTTCAAAGAAAAAATTCATCACGTTTCATGAGCTTGCACCGTATCCGTGCCTATCCTTTGACCAAGGCGAAGCTAGCGCAGAATATTACGCCGAAGAGATTCTAAGTACCAAGGAATACTCGCAAACCATCAAGGCAAACGACCGGGCGACGATGCTCAACCTAATGGTCGGGCTAAACGGTTACACCCTTTGTTCAGGCATCATCTGCGAAGAATTAAACGGGGGCGACTATCTAGCCATCCCTTTTCGCGATCCGGCAGCGAACAAGGATATCATGGAAATCGGCTATATTACCAAAAAGAACATGCAGCTTTCTTCCCTAGGCGAATACTACATCCAGGAACTTAAAACATACCTGGATGTAGAAAAATAAGCGATTATAAGCCAGCCACTTCTTCTTCGGAAAGGCCGGTCGCTTCAGCAATTACAGAATCAGTCATTCCCATTTTTTTCAAGTTTTTCGCCAGATCTTTCTTCGCTTCCATACGTCCTTCAACTCGTCCCTCAACTCGACCTTCCTTACGACCTTCAGCGTGGCCCTCGGCACGGCCCTCGGCACGGCCCTCAGCGCGACCCTCAGCGCGACCTTCCGTCAAGCCTTCGGCACGACCTTCAGCAAGACCTTCTGCCCGAGCTTTCTTGCGTTCGATATACTTTTCGTAATCGACATCCGTCATATCTTTGGCCTCCGTTAAAAGGTAATCTTCGCTAAAATTACACAACTTTGCAGAATTTTGCAAGCATTCCACAAACGGATTCCCCTGCGCATCCACACTCTTCTCATTGTTGATATTTTCAATCAAGCGGAGCCAACTGGCAAGACGACTGTCGTCAAACTCATAGTTTCCTTTGCAGAATTTTGCGATTTCTATTATCGTAAGGGTTTCCTTTTCAAAAAAGACTTCATTGTCCTGATTCCTAAGTTGAACCGTATGACGATACTTGGAGGA
The DNA here is from genome assembly GCA_050872465.1 of Hallerella sp. Lineage (GTDB taxonomy): Bacteria > Fibrobacterota > Fibrobacteria > Fibrobacterales > Fibrobacteraceae > Hallerella. Next base: position 5,352 of record JBNMGX010000023.1, on the reverse strand, counting down.
AGCCGGAAAAGAATCAAACATTTGCAGGGCGATAAAATTCATGTTCCGAAGGCAATAGGAATCGCCGGGCATCCGATTTTGCGAAGTGTGGCGCGCCGTATAAAAAACAAGACGGTCCTTATACGTTGAATCGTATTGATGCTGCACCTCGATAACGATACGGTCCGCCCGTTGGTCTTTTGCAACCAAATCCGAAGTAATCGTCTTGACAAACGGTCCTCCAGGAACCGAGGGATCGACAAAGCTCAACTTGGTAATGCAATCCGGTCCATCGAGCTTTAAAATCGCATTGAGAAACGCACAGGACATTTTCTCGTTTTCCGGATTTCCAAAGATTTTCTTGAAAATGGAATCGTTATAGACATAGACAAACTTGTACCGCTTCACATATTCCGCGATACAGGCGCTCGTATCGCCCCGCTCTACTCGAACCTGGTTGATATGTTTAAGCATTTCTGCATATTGCTGTCTGTTCATCATGAACCTCCGAGTTTTGGAACGCACAGTTCCGGTAAAAGAAAAGCAGCCGTTTTGTGGCTGCGGACGGAGATTCTTCAATGTTCGGGCAGAGAATAGAAAATTCTAAAATCTTGTAAAGGGAGAGGATGTAAAAGAAATGTAAAAATGAAAACGCGAAGCCGTCAAAAACAAAAGCCTTCCCCTTTTTTCTAATTTGTCCAAAAACGCAGGAACCGTCCAATGGCAAAAAAAATTCTTATCATGGTCGCAAGCCCCAAGAACGAAAAGAGCGGAACGCTAATTCCGACGAAAGCATTTGTCGATGGAATGCTTGAATCCGGCGATTATGAAGCAGAATACGTCTTTATCGACAGGCTTCACGTCAAGCCTTGCCGCGGTTGCCTCACCTGTTGGGGACGCCCGAACGGAAGCTGTTTCATCAAGGACGACGATGTCCCCGCCACACGGAAAAAGCTCGAAACCGCCGACATTGTCATCTGGAGTTTTCCGCTCTTTCTTTTCAGCGTTCCCGGCCAGATGAAAGTTCTGATGGACCGAATCGTGGGAATGGTCCATCCCTACATGGGACAAAAACTGAACGATCCCGATAGCATGAACAAGCCGATGCACGGGCTGCAGAACCAGAAGCCCGGACAAAAAATCATCCTGCTATCGAGCTGCGCCTGGTGTGACATCGATGTTGTCTATGAACCAATTCGAAAGCAGTTCGACATCATCTTAGGGAAAGGCGGCTACGACCTGATTGTCTGTCCGCAGATGAGAGCCTTGCACCACCGTGGAGGCGAACGCCGGCTGAACATGCTCAGAAAACGCTACACCCTTGGAGGCTCCGAACTGGCGAAAACCGGCGAACTTTCAAAAGAAGCGATCGACCTGATGCAGAAGCCGATGTTCGGCGATGAAACATACCGGGAACTTGTCGTCCAGTTCGTTACGCACATGTTCGACCGAGACGACAATTTCTAGGCGAGACAGAACCTATCGGCAAACTTTGCTGACCGTGGCGACTGCTTCTGCTGCGATGCCTTCCCCGCGGCCCGTGAACCCGAGTTTTTCACTGGTGCTCGCCTTGACGCCGATATTCTCCACCGGAATTCGCAAAACGCGGGCAATGTTCGCCTTCATCTGGTCCCGGTGAGGATTGACTTTCGGACGTTCGCAAATGACTACGCTGTCGAGATTTTCGATTTTACAGCCGGCCTTTTCGACTTCTTCGCGGACGCGACCGAGCAGCACAAGACTGTCCGCACCGAGAAAAGCGGGATCGGTATCGGGAAAGTACGTGCCGATGTCGCCGAGACCTGCCGCGCCGAGAAGCGCATCCGAAATCGCATGGAGCAGCACATCGGCATCGCTATGCCCTAAAAGCCCTTTTTCATAAGGAATATCGACGCCACCGATGATACACTTGCGCCCTTCCACCAATTTGTGGACATCAAATCCGATACCCGTGCGAAAAACCTTTTCCATAAAAGTCCGTTCCAGATTGAATTTTTGTCAAATATAAACAAAAAAGACGGACCGCATTCGAGTCCGCCTTCCAAAAAATTTTATTTGAATTTCAAAAATGAACCGTCGGAGAAAGAATCGGCAAAAGCGCAAGTCCCGCAAGGCAAAGCGATGCGAGAACAATGCCTAGACGGAGCAAGATTCGGTCAGAAGCCGCTAGCGGACAGGAACATTTGCAAGCGCATTCGTCCTTTGCCGGTGCAAAAATCGCAACGGCGATTCGCAGATAGTAATACATCGCGATAATCGAAAGGACAAAGCCAAAAGCCGCAAGAGCAATGCAACCCGTCTTGACAACTCCCGTAAAGAGTACGAACTTGGCAAGAAATCCCGAAAGAGGCGGAAGTCCTGCAAGGCTTGCAAGGCAAATCACCGCAGCCAGACCTTCTAGCGGGAATCGCCGACCGCGTCCGCGGATATCGTCAAGCGTCTCATTCTTATCGTCTTTTCCGCTGAATGCAGAAATCGCTGCGAGTGCTCCGGCAGAACCCAAAGCGTAAGTCACCAAGAAGTAGAACATCACGCTCAAATCCTTGAAGAGCAGGCCAAGCACGATAAATCCCGCATTCATCACCGCAGAGAAAGCGAAGATGCGGCGAATCGACTTCTGGGCAAGCCCGGAAAACGCACCGATAACCATCGAAAGAATCGCAACGACAATAATCACCGGAGCGAGTTTTTCCGATCCGGACCGCAGCCAGAGCGACCCGAGCGCCGCCAAAGCTCCGACCTTGATGACCGCAGCCATAAAGCCCGTCACCGCGACAGAAGCTCCGGTATAGACATCCGCCACCCAGAAATGAACCGGAGCGGCACCCGCCTTGAACAAAAGCGCAAATACAGAAAGGAATACGCCCACCGCATACAGGCTTTCGCGTCCAGAAATCGCGTTACCGCCGAAATGCGTCGTCCCGGTAGCGCCATAGACCAACGCCATTCCGTAGAGGAAAATGACACTGAAAACGGCACCTGTCACGAAATACTTGAAAGTCGCCTCGTTGGCTTTCCGATCCTTTCGGCGCAAGCCGACAAGCCCATAGACCGGATACGCGGCGAGTTCCATCCCGATGAAGAGCGAAAGAAAATCCGTAGCCTGGACCATCGCCATCACGCCCGCAGAGGCGAGAAGCGTCAAACCATAAGATTCGCCCGCAGGAAACTTTTCCCGGGCAAGCGTCACCTGCAAGCTTCCGACACCAAGAAACGCGCAAAGGATTACCGCCAAGCCGAGAACAATCCGCATGGAATCCATCGTCAGAAGTCCGAAGAGGGATTCTCCCGGAGCGACAAGTCCAAAGGAACAGGCGGAAAGCAACAGGAACGCGCTAGCCACCCACGGCAAGACCTTCTGCTTGTTCCGGTCTGCGATAAACGGCTCCACGGCAATGCTCACCATGGCTCCCAGCGCAAGAAGCGCAATCGGTAAAAGATTCAAAAGACTAGCGGACATCTTGAGCCTCCACTTGCTTTACATCCAGAACAGCGGAATCCAGCACCACTTCCTTCTGTTCCAAAACCGTATCCGAAACCGCTTCGGTTTCTTCGACCAATTCCATCTGAGAAGCCGCAGCCGCAATGGCAGCTTCGATTTCTTCCGTTCTCTGCCCTTCATCGACTGAATAGTCCAACGTTCGCATAATCGGAGCCGGATGGATTCCAAATACCAGGAGCAGAAGCAAAAGCGGAGCGGTCGCCACCGCCTCGGAAATCGGGAATCGGAGCGACTTCTGTTCTTCGGAAAGTTCCGAACCTTCGCCAAAAAGAACCTGCTGGATCAGGCGAAGCATATAGACCGCCGAAAGAATGATCGCCACGGCAGTAACAATCACTGCAATCTTGCTTACACTCCAAAGCCCGAGAAGGACCAAGAATTCACCAACAAAGCCTGCGGTCCCCGGAATCGCAATCGCAAGGACGCTCGCCACGCCAAAGAAGAAAGCGAAAACCGGATAACGCCGAGCGTAGCCACCCATCTTACCTAGCAAGCGGCTTCCGGCAAAGCGTTCCGCCGAACCGGAGAGAATAAACAGAGCGGCCGCCGAAAGGCCGTGCCCCACAAGCAGAACCAGAACAGCCGGGAAAATATCCGTCGAAAGGGTAAAAATTCCCGCCACGGCAAGTCCCAGATGTCCCATCGAGCTAAACGCCAAAAGCTTCTTGATATCCTTGGATCGCATCGCCATCAGAGCACCGTAAATCGCCGTGAAAAGCCCAAGCCCCATCAAAAGAGGCGCGTTCTTGCTGACGACATCGGAATCAAGCGAAAAGAAAGCGACAACCCAGAACAAAAATCCGTAAACGCCAGCCTTGGACATGGAGCCGGTCAGAACCGCGCTGAGTCCAGCCGGAGCCTCAGCGTATGTTTCCGCCTGCCAGCCGTGCAACGGAAAGAGCGGAGTCTTCACCCAGAAAGCCACGGCAAAGCACCAGAATAGAACCGTCTGCGTCGATTCGGGCAAAGCCTGCGCCACCTGGGCAACCTGATCGATATAAGACGTCCCCGCTGCACAGATCAGATACCAGAGGGCGACAGCCATCGGAGCGGAACCGATTAAGGTATAAAGGGCGAAATGCAGAGCGGCAGAGCGCCTTCCCGAACCGCCATAAGACCCGATAAGCAGCGCAGCCGGCAAAACCAGCGCTTCAAAGAAGAAGAAGAAAAGTACCGCATCGACCGAAAGGAACGTACCGTTCAAGGCACCGAGCTGCGCAAACATCCCGATGGCAAAGTTCCGGTAATTCGCCGAATTGCGCGCTCCGATCAAGGCCGCAAGCGTAATGATGTTCGCGAGAAACACCATCCAGGCAGCAAATCCGTTCGTCGCAAAAGCAAATGTTACCGTCACATCGACTCCCGGAATCTGGAACCAATAGCCCGGAGTAGTCAGATAGTCCCCCGAAACCAGGAGAGAGAGACTAGCAATAAACAGCACCGAAGAAAGAATCACCGCGAGCCGCGATGCGGAACGGGAGTCCTTTCCCGAAGCGGCAAACATCAGAAAGGCGGCGAGAAACGGTGCAAAGACCATTAAATACAGCATTAGAAAAGTCCTCCGCAAAGATAGGCGACAATGGCGATGACACTCATGCCGGCGATACTCAAGCCGACCTGCAAGCGGATCTTGCGAACCTGAAATGCCCGAACACCGTCACCGAGAATCACGATCAGCGAGCCAATCGTCCATTGCACAGCGAAAATCAGCTTATCGACTACTCGGTCACAGACCCAGGCGAGGCCTTCAAATGCCGCGACAAACCAAGCATGGATATAATCCAAGGCGAAAGTCCAGGTTGCCTTTCCGCCGACCGGAGCTGCCGTTTCGTTTTTCTTCACCGCCGGAATTCTCCTATGGGCAAAGAGTT
>JBNMGX010000022.1:0-14621 GCA_050872465.1 Hallerella sp. | reverse complement strand
TTCCTACCCAGCGGATAGGAACCTTGAGCGAACTCGCGATAAAAAGGACCGATCCGCCGTGCGCCGTCCCGTCGAGCTTTGTGACGACAAGTCCTGTCAAGGGGAAGCTCTGGTTGAAAATCTTCGCCTGGCTTATCGCATTCTGTCCGGTGTTTCCGTCGATAACGAGCATCATGTCGTGCGGATAGGCGGGGTCCTGCTTCTTGAGAACGCGCACGATCTTGGCGAGTTCTTCCATCAGGTAATCCTTGTTTTGCAAGCGACCCGCCGTATCGATGAAAACGATATCGCATCCGCGAGCCTTTGCTGCTGCGCAGGCGTCGAATGCGACCGCTGCCGGATCCGAGCCTTCTGCGTGACGTACAAATTCCGCATCCGCGCGTTTCGCCCAGACTTCGAGCTGTTCGATTGCCGCAGCCCGGAACGTATCCGCCGCAGCGATCATCACCTTGTGGCCTTCGTCCGCAAATTTCTTCGCGAGCTTTCCGATCGTTGTCGTCTTTCCGGCACCGTTTACGCCGATGACCAGAACCACGTGTGGCTTTCCCTTGAACTCGAATTTCGGCGGATCGACCAGGAACCTTTCCGCCTCGGAGCGCAAGATGTCCAGGACTTCCGATTCCGAAAGCGACTTTCCAAGAGCCTCTTCGCGGAGCGCGTCTGTGAGCATGAACGCTGCGGAAGTTCCCACGTCCGCCTTGATCAGGCGCTCTTCCAAGTCTTCGAGCATCTCGTCGGTAACTTTTCCCTTGCCGGCAATGCCCTTGATTTCTCCGAGGATCGCGTCGCGGGTTTTGGCAAGTCCGCTCTTTATCGCCGAAAAGAATCCCATCAGATGACGCTCTTCACTTCATCGACAAGTCCGTAGGCTTTCGCCTCTTCCGCCGACATAAAGTTGTCCCGTTCCGTATCCCGATCGACTTCTTCAATCGACTTCCCGGTCGTCTTCGCGATGATTCCCGTCGTAATCGAACGGATGCGGAGCATTTCTTCCGCCTGGATTTTGATGTCGCTAGCGGGACCTTCCATCTGGCCTTGGATTAGCGGCTGGTGAATCATTATTCGCGCAGACGGCCACGCATAACGCTTTCCCTTTGTGCCGGCGGTCAGAAGCACCGCTCCCATCGAAGCGGCCTGTCCGCAGCAAACCGTTACGACGTCGCTTTGGATAGCGTTCATGCAATCGTAAATCGCAAGCCCGCTCGAAATCACGCCGCCCGGGCTGTTGATGAAGAAGATGATATCGTCGTGGGAAAGCGAATCGAGATACAGCAACTGTTTTACAATCTTTGCCGCGCTTTCGTCATCCACCTGGTTCCACAGGAAAATTTTCCGGTTGTTCGAAAAGAATTCCTCGGCCTTTTTCATAAAGTCCGGCGACTGTTCCTTTTCTTTTTCATCGTCTTTCTTTTCGGCGTTCATTCAAAACTCCATAAAGTAAAATGTTTCCCGCCTAATTTAAAAAATCCTCCGGGAAAAATTTTATCGCATCGCCTTTCGAACCAAGTTCCGATAGATAATTTCTAGCTTAAAACGCTTCGTCTTGATGCAATGCAGCCCGATGATGCTGGGCCTCTGCGCTTTCGTCCAAAGTGGTTTGATAAGACGTCCGAAAACGGGAAACGGTGAGGAACGGCAAAATTTTTAGCGAAAGCGGGAAGAAAAACTATATTTCCCATGTGGAACAGACAATCGTAGCCCAAGCAAGTCCAAATGGAACATCCGCCCTGGCAGTCATCCGGGTAAGCGGACCGGAAACGCGAACCATCTTGCAGAAAATGTTTGGCGTGGAAGTTCCGACGCCCCGAATGGCGACGCTTGCTGCGGCTCGTCATCCGCAGACAAAAAAGCTCCTCGATTCGCTCGTGTTCATCTTTTACGCCGGCCCGAATTCCTATACCGGAGAAGATTCTCTGGAGCTTTTTCCGCACGGCAATCCGCTGATCGTTCGGGGACTTATCGAAGCGATGTGCCGAATTCCGAATGTCCGCATCGCCTACCGAGGTGAATATACCAAGCGCGCTTTCTTGAACGGAAAAATGGACTTGGTACAGGCGGAATCCGTTGCCGATGTCATCCATAGCCAAACGCTTGCCGGTATCGAAAATGCGCACAAGCTTCTTTCGGGAAAATTTTCAAAAGAGATCGGCGAACTTGCGCACAAATTAAAGGAAATTTCCGCCCGAATCGAACTCGATGTCGATTTCGTCGAAGAAGAGGCGAATCCGGATGTGAGCGGCTGGAAAGAACGCTTTGACGAAATCCGGAAGCGGCTTCAAAATCTGATAGCGCATTTCAAAAATTCCGGTTCGCTCAACCGCAAACCGCGCATCGTCCTTTACGGTTTGCCGAACGCCGGAAAGTCCAGCCTGCTGAATGCGCTGCTCAAAGAAGAACGCGTTCTCGTGAGCGATATTCCGGGAACGACCCGCGACTTTATCGAGGTCTCGCTCCTTCTTTCCTCCGGTGAAGTGACGCTTGTCGATACCGCGGGAATCGCCGAAATTCCGCAGAGCGAACTGGACAAACGTTCCATGGCGCAAAGCGAAACTGCGATAGAATCGGCAGACCTTGCCGTTTGCCTTGTCGATCCGGTGACGCTCGATTCCGAAGAAACAAAAAGACAGATTCTTGAAGCCAAAGAAAAAAATCGCTGGATCGTTCTTTCCAAATCGGATCTAGGCATTCCGGCGGACATCGGAGAAATTTCGGGTTGCGTACAAATTAACCTTTCGGCAAAAACCGGAGCGGGACTCGATGCGTTCAAGAAAAAACTGGACGAAACGCTTTTTCCGCAGGGCGAAAGTGGCGACGAATACTGGATTACAAACGAACGCGAACATGCTGCTCTCTGCGAAGCCTTGGCAGGAATTGACCGCATCCAGAATCTGCTGGAAAATAATCCCGCGGTGGAACTCGTCGCCTTTGAAATGCGCACCGTCTTAAATTCCCTGTCGTCTATTGTCGGCGAAATTTCAAGCGAAGATGTTCTGCAGACGATCTTCAGCGGATTCTGCATCGGAAAATAAAATTCGCAAGAGCTTCGGGATGACTGATAAAAAACGGGAATGGGATTTTGGCGAGTATCTCCGCGTCGGAGAACCGGAAAAAAGAGAAAAGGCTTTGGCCTGGTCCGCAGCTATCGGATTGCAACAGGTAGATGGTCTTATTCCGTCGAAATATCTGTATGAAACGGCTCTCCGAAATATCGAAGGCGATATTTCGATCGACGATGCAAAAAAGCTGATAGATTCTAAGTACGCTGAAAAGTCGGGGATTGGCGCCGAAAAGTCGGGGATTGAAAAGATTGTTAATGCTTCTCGCTTTAACTCTCCGACAAAAGCGAGAATTCTAAAACTGGTTTACGCTCTAAAATTTGATGAAATTTTCGGAGCCTCGACCGTCATGGACATTTTGCCGTGTAAGGCGACGGCAGCTACCGCGATTATCCAGCGGATGAAAGATTTGGCTATCGTCGATGCGGTTACAGGTCATGGTAAAGGCAAGTATCGGCTGACCAGAAATCCTATATTTTCCCCATGAGCTCGGAAAACAAGATTGCCCTAATTATCGATTGCGACAACGCCAAGGCCGACGCTATTTACGGCATCATGGAAGAACTTTCCAAATATGGCGAAACCAACATACGGCGCGCCTACGGCAACTGGAAAGGTTCGAATCCCTGGGAAGAAGTTCTGCACCCTTTCGCCATCCAGCCTGTCCAGCAGTTTCCCTATACCCGAGGGAAAAACGCGACGGATTTAGCGATGACAATCGACGCGATGGAAATTCTCTTTACGGAAAACGTCGATTTGTTTGCGATTGTCAGCAGCGACAGCGATTTTACGCCTTTGGCGATGAAGCTCCGGGCAAAATCCAAGCAGGTCATCGGATTCGGGGAAGAGAAAACGCCGCAGCCTTTTATCTATTCCTGTGACACATTTATTTATATTGATAAGTTTAAGAAGCCTACAGAAAACGACGATTCCACTAGTGCTATCGAAAAATTGGACAAGAGCAAGTTGCGCGGAAATGTAGAAATAATGCAAGCTATTCGTAAAGCGATCAACGAAAAATCCGACGACGACGGTTGGGCGGAAGCTTCTGCGATTTCGCAACAGATAAACCAGCTTGTCCGTTTGAGCCCGCGAAACTTTGGCTATACAAAATGGATTCAGCTGATCCGCGCCACGGAATATTTCGGGGAGCGCAAAAATTCCAAAGGCCAAGTGTTTTTCAAAAACAAAAAGTGAATCGCTAAAATTTTTTCACGATGCAGCAAGAAATCCTAGACCTTTGCGAACGCGTTTCGCACGTCACCTACGAGAATCTGACAAAAATCATCCGCTATTCCCAGGCGGGGAGCGCTGACCGGGCGAGAAAACTCGACGACAGCTACGAAAACGATTTGGATTCCTGGATGGGCGGCGGAACATGTTTCAGCCTGACGTGGCATCTCTACCAGGAACTTCTCCGCATGGGATACGCGCCAAAACTTCTGATGGGCGACAAGCGCATCGAAAAGAACATCCACTGCGCCCTGCTGCTCCCTACCTGCGGGGAGAACTTCTTGCTCGATCCCGGATACCTGATTTTCGATCCGCTCAAAATTCCGGAAGCGGTTCCTTTCCAAAAGTCCCAAGCCTTTTTTCCGCTGGTTCCCAACGCTGTCCGGGTGGATTTTGAAAACGGCGTCCTTGCGCTTTACACCGGTTCCGTCCACGGTCAAATGAAGCTCCGGTTTGAATTCGACATCCGCGGTGTTTCTCCCCAGGAATTTCAAAAACACTGGAGCGAATCCTTTGACAGAGAAATGATGACCTATCCCGTACTGAACAGGCTTGACAGGGAAAAAGGCGTCCAATACTACTATCAAAAAGGGAATCTTCTCGTCCGCGACAGGAACGGCTCCCGTTTAGAGCGAATCGATCCGTCGGAACGCATTGAACGTTTGCATAGGATTTTCGGCATCGAAAAGGAAACGCTCGAAACGGCTTTCGGCATTTTACATATAAAGTAACCGACGATTCGTCGAAAGTCAAAATTCGCACACAAAAAACGCCCCGCCAAAGCGGAGCGTTTTGCTTCAAGAAATATTTTAGCGTTGCAGATTGACGCTCGCGTTTGCCGCACCATACAGGCTGATGCTGTAATCCTTGATGACATAGACCGGCATCTTTTTTAAAAGCGGCAAGATGTTCGGGTTGTAGTTCTGCTCAAAGAATTTCATGAACAGGTTGTCGTTTACAAGCCAGCGCAAATCCTTCTGCATCGCTCCGCCGGCGAGATAGAAGCCTCCAAAAGGCAGGAACATCGCGCAGACGTCGCTTGCGTAGCGGGCGAGCATTTTTACCCAAAGCCGCATCATCTCGGCGGCAACGGGATCCGTGTCGCTCGCTCGGCTGATATATTTCGGTCGGTCGCTCCAGATTGTCGCTTCGATTTTTTTAAACGCTTCGTTATCGGGGACGCCGCGCGTATCGCGCCACCATTCATACAGATGCGCCAGTCCCTGGCCCGCGCAAAGAGGCTCCACGCCTGGAACTTGTCCTAGGCGTTTCTGCATATAGTCGCGGAAATCTTGCGAATCCGCATCAAACGGGGCAAAGGAGATGTGGCCTCCCTCGGAACTTGCCGGGATATACTTCTTTCCGTCATAGACCAAAAAGGAAACGCCCATTCCGGTGCCCGGTCCGATGACAACTTTTGTCGCAGGCTTTGAATCGGGAGTGAAACCGTCTAGATGTGGCATCTTGTAAATCTGCTTGGCGTCGTTTACGTTGAGCGTCGGGATGCCATAGCTTATCGCGACGAAGTCGTTTACGACCATCACGGGGAACCCGAGCTTTGCCGTAAGATCCTCGCCGTCAACTTTCCACGTGAGATTCGTCATGACGCAACGGTTTTCCGCAACGGGACCCGCCGCGCTGATGCAGGCATGGCTGGGCTTTAGATCCGGACGTTTCTCCACTGCGATTTGAAGTGTTTCGGCAATCGGGGCTTCCAATCCGGAAATTTTCCCGGAAGCGTAATCCGCTTTCATCACCAAGGTAAACTTTCCTTCCTTGTAGGCGACAAGACCGATGTTCGTGTTTGTTCCGCCGACGTCGATGGCCAGGACCAGACGTTCAAATTCCGCATCGGGATTCATCCATTTCAATTCCATAAAGACTCCGTAAAGGTTCCCTTAAATATATCCAAAATTTAAAGCTTTGCGACCAAGATTCGGGAATTTCGCAAAACTAAGCCTTGCCGAGCAAGCTGCGATATATGGCGATTTGTCGTGTCGCGATTTTTTTCCAGTCGAAACATTCGTCGATTCGTCTTGCCGCGCTTTCCACAAGATGCCTTTCGAGCGAGCTGTCGCTTTCGAGCTTTTGAAACGCCCGCGCCAAGGCTTCCGGGGATTTTTCGGGAACGAGAATTCCGGTTTCTCCGTCGATGACGACATCCGGGATTCCGCCGACATCGGATGCTATGACCGGAAGCCCGCTTTGCATCGCTTCGATCAGGACAACGCCGAGACCTTCGGTATCGCCTTTGGAATCGACAATCGCAGGCAGGACAAAGCAGTTATCTTGTAGATATTCCGCTCGAAGGGATTCGGGGGGCAGCGGTCCTGTGAACGTGACGTTTTGCGGAGCGACTTCTGCGGCAAGTTTTTGAAGATTCTCGGTCAGGTTTCCCTTGCCTACAATGCGGACTTCAAATTTTTTCGCGTCGAGCATTGCCGCGGCGCGGATCAAAAATTCGATTCCCTTGCGTTCGATGTGTCTGCCGACAAAGAGGATTTTATAGCGTCCGTTTCGTGTGTGGACATTCGGGACTTTACCCGTGGCGAGTGGCGAACCGTAAGGGCTCCATTCGATGTTTGCCGGACGAAGTGCAGAGATTTTCGATGCCGTAAAACGGCTGTTTGCAAAAATCGCTTGCGCTCTCCCGATGATGAACTTCATCACCGGACGGATCCACTTTTTTTTTCGGATGAGCAAGAGTTCCGCCCCGTGAAAATTCAGGACCAGCGGAATCCGGAAAATCTTGCAGGCGCCGAGGACAATCAGCGCATGGGGAAAAGGCCAGTGCGCATGGATAATGTCATACTTTTTCCGAAAGGCGAGCCAGAGGCACAGAAAGAATCCGCTGATGCAGTAGGGAATTGCGAGCAGCTGCATCGAAGGATGTTTCGCCATCTTGGTCGGAGCGCCTTCGTCGTGCGTCAGGATTTCGAGATTTTTGGGAGCGTAGCGGAACCGGTGAACCTTTACGCCGTCTATCGTGTGCGTGCGAAGTCCCCGATACGCCGGAGCCATTACCTCGACTTCGACGCCTTCTGCGCGGAGTGTTTCCACGGACTTTCGGAGCCACGGAACTTCATTGTCCGCTTCAAACCGCGGATAGACGGAGCCGACGACCAGAACTTTCATACGGCGGCTTCCGAAAGTTCTGGCTTGGGAGCTTCGATGTAGGCGGGATAGACGAACGCCTTGACCGTATCGATGGGACGCTTGACATCCGAAACGGAATCCTTGGCGAATTCCTTGAACCTTCCGACAAGACGATGCCAGCCGTCCATCCTGGAATCGAGCATGATGAGTCCGATGCCGCTATCGTTTTCCAAAAAACCGATGACATCGGATCCGCGCCCTTTTGTCGCGAAACTCTTGAGGACCGCTTTCCAGAATTTTTCTTCCTCGTCTTTTGGCAGCGCATTGCGAATCGCGCCGAAATCCATTTCGGCATAGACAAAGTAACTTTTGTATTCGTCGGCGCGAATCATTTCTTCCTGGACGCGAAGTTCAAATAAATCGTTCGGGTAGATGACAATCCCGTACTTCTGCTTTTTTATGCTATCTTGGAAAAATTTCGGAATCATAGAGAAAATCCAGGCTGAAAAATGGAAACATCACCGAAAATAGTATTTTAAATTTGGAAACCAGACTATGCAACGCTTGTTTAAATTAAAAAAGGCGCTCAAGGCCAGTTCGATAAATCCCTATGCGGAATTTTTCCGTTCGGGACGCGCCGCAAATCGCGGCAGAGCCTTGACTGCACAGGAAATCGAAATTCTCGAAGGGAACGGTAACCGTTCGGATGACTGGTCGCTTGTCTCCGTCGATACGCTTTTTACGCCGACGCGGATTTTCGATTCGACATTTTCGGGAAAAGTTTTCCTTCCAGCCTTTTACGGGACGCTTTTGATGCCGGGCGATGTTTCTTCGCCGACGGGAATCTATTCGTGCTCTGTTCACGATTCGATTATCGAGAACTCGCTTCTCCACCATGTGAACCTGATGTCGAACATCTGGGTTTCGCAGGGAGCGGTTATCCAGAATGTCGGATCGCTCGTCGCCAACGGAAAGGCTCATTACCAGATTGTTTCCGAAGTTTCTGTCGGGAACGAAATGGGCGGACGCTCGGTACGGGTTTTCCCGGACATCACGCCGGACCTTGTGAAGGCGCAGCTCTTTTCAAAAGTCGATGCGGAAACCGAAGCGGCTTTTACGTCGCAGCTCGAAACCTGGCGGAACGAAACCGTCTTGCCGTACGGAATCATCGGGAAGAATGCGATTGTCGCCAACACGAACATCGTCAGAAATTCCTGGATAGGCGACCATGTCCGAATCGACGGAGCGGCAAAGATCCGCAACACGGTCGTTCTCGGAAGCCTCGAAGAACCGACATACGTTTACGATGGCGTAATCCTCGAAAACAGTTTCGTGCAGGAAGGGGCGAAAATCCACTCGGCGGCATTGGTCAAGGATTCCGTTTTGATGAAGCGCGTCAAGGTGGGGAACAAGGCGATTGTCAATAATTCGATTGTCTGCCCGTGTGTCCATATTGACGAGGCGGAAGTCACCCACAGCTTTGTAGGTCCGCTCACCCAGATGCACCACCATTCTCTCCTTATCGCCGCTCTCTGGCCCGCGGGACACGGCAACTTGGGATATGGCGCAAACGTCGGTTCGAATCACACCAGCCGGATGCCCGACCAGGAAATCATGCCCGGTCTCGGTATGTTCTTTGGGCTTGGCGTAAACATCAAGTTTCCGGCGAACTTTTCGGAGGCGCCCTACTCGGCGATTGCGACCGGCGTGACGGCGGCTCCTCAGCGGCTCTGCTTTCCGTTCAGCCTGATCCTTCCCGGCGACACCCAGATGCACAACGTCCGTTCTTTTTTGAACGAGCTTCGTCCAGCCTGGTGCTATGGGAAAAACGCCTACGCTATCTCCCGAAATGCCTATAAGTATAAAATCCGCGGCAAGGGATTCGTCTCCCCCGAGGATTCCCAAGTTCTTTCGGATAAAAACGCCTACCTGGTACTCGATGCGCTTCGCAGACTGGAATGCGCCCAAATCAAGGATGTCTATACCGAAGAGGACATTCCGGGTCTAGGCAGCAACTACCTGAAGGAATCCGCAAGGCATTCGGCGATGCTTATCTACAAGGGCTTCCTCGAACGTTATCTTGTGACAAAAATTGTCGCTTTTGCGGAAACGGACCGATCGATTTTGGGACAAAGCCCGCTTGAAGCGAGAAAAATTTTCCCGGGAGACCTTTTCAAGGGAATCGTCAAGGAAATCCCGCTTGCGGAAACCTTCGCCGATCTGATCAAGCGTTACCGGATGATTGAAAAGCAGTGGTCCGACGCTGTTCTCCACGGAACCGACAAGGATTTTGTTCGCGGACGAAAAATTTTCGACGACTATGACGAGGCGCACCCGGCGGACTCTGCGTTTCTCGCCTACGAAAAGGCGCGTTTCGAAGAAGTTCTCCGTCGCTCCGCCAGTCTTCTTAAGGAACTGAAGGTCGAAGGTTAATGTCCGTCGCGGAATGGATTCTCTTTGCCGCGGTCGTCGCAGAAGTTGCGCTGCGGATTCTCGTGGAAATTCGGGAAGCCCGCGCGACAAACGGCAAGATGGACCGCTTCGCTTTTTTGCGAATCGTCCCGATTGTAAACGATATCTTTCCCGCCGAAGCGAACTTTGAAAAGTTTCGGACGGGCGGCGCGTTTAAATCCGCTCATGAAAAGGCGCATCAAAAGGAGCACCATGCGTTTGTAAGGTTCGCGTTCCAGATAGGCTTCGCCCTGTTTTGCGCTCTTTCGATCGGAGCTGCGGGAATCCAGCTGGATTTCGGGTTGGTCGAACTGCTTTTCCTTTTTCATTTACTGTTCGCCGTTTCCCGGATTTTCTTTCATGCTTTGTGCTTTGCCGAAGAATACGAAGCGGATGCGCTGGCGGCAAAACAAGTCCAGTTTGGCGTTGCAAAACGTGCGCTTGAAACGCTCGCGGCAAGCGAATACCCACGAACGGCTCTTTTTGCCCTTGTCTATCGGAAACATCCGACGGCACGGATGCGGCTGCAAAAAATTCGGGAAACAAAGAAAAACAAGCGTTCCTGAAATTCGCCCAAATCCGATTTTTTTAAATTGGGCTTTTGAAAAAAAGATTCAATTCGGAGTCTAAAATGGCGAAATACGATCCGCAACAAATCGAAACCAAGTGGCAAGCCTATTGGGATTCTCAAAAGACATTCAAGACCGGAACGGACATGACGAAGCCCAAGTATTATTGCTTGGACATGTTTCCCTATCCTTCGGGAGCGGGGCTTCACGTGGGCCATCCGGAAGGCTACACGGCGACGGATATCGTTTGCCGTTACAAGCGCGCCAAGGGATTTAACGTTTTGCATCCGATGGGCTGGGACGCGTTCGGGCTTCCGGCCGAACAATACGCTATCCAGACGGGAACCCACCCGAGCATCACGACGCAAAAGAACTGCGACAATTTCCGTCGGCAGATAAAAAGGCTCGGACTTTCCTACGACTGGGACAAGGAAATCAACACGACCGATCCCAAGTATTACAAGTGGACGCAATGGATTTTCATCCGGCTGTACAACACCTGGTTCGATGAAACGCTCCAAAAGGGACGCCCGATTTCGGAACTTCCGATTCCCGCAGAAATCGAAGCCCAGGGCAAGGATGCGATCCGCAAGTATCGCGATTCCAAGCGTCTCGCCTATTACGCCGATGCGCAGGTCTGGTGGTGCAAACATTGCAAGATCGTCTGTGCGAACGAAGAAGTTCTCGCCGACGGCTCCCATGAAAAATGCGGAACGAAGGAAGTCGAACGCCGCAACCTGAAACAGTGGCTGATGCGCATCCCGCTTTACGGGGAACGCCTGCTCAAAGGCCTCGACGAACTCGACTGGCCGCAAGGCGTCAAGGACATGCAGCGGAACTGGATAGGCAAAAGCCGTGGCGCGGAAGTCGATTTCGCCATTGCCGATGCTGAAGGCAAGCCGACCGAAAAAAAGCTCCGAGTCTATACGACCCGCTGTGATACGCTCTTCGGCGCATCTTATATGGTCATCGCACCGGAACACCAAATGGTCGCGGACCTCACGACTGAAGAGAACCGGAAAGCCGTCGCCGATTATGTTCATGCCGCCGCCCTCAAAAGCGATATGGACAGAACTGAACTCGCCAAGGAAAAGACGGGCGTTTTCACCGGTTCCTATGCGGTAAATCCGCTGACTGGGACAAAGATTCCCATCTGGGTTGCCGACTATGTTCTCACGGGTTACGGAACGGGCGCCATCATGGCGGTTCCTGCGCACGATACCCGCGATTTCGAATTTGCCAAAAAGTTCGGGCTTCCGGTTCACTGCATCATGGAGCCCGATGCGAGCTGCCCCGAAGATATCCGTCCGAAAGTCCTCGCCGGCGAAGCGTGCTGGCCCGCGGACGGCAAATACATCAACAGCGCAAACGAAACGCTTTCCTTGAACGGCCTTTCGAAAAAGGAAGGCATTGCGAAGATGGTCTCCTGGCTCGAAGCGAACGGCATCGGCAAAGCGACCGTCAATTACAAGCTTCGCGACTGGCTTTTCAGCCGCCAACGTTATTGGGGCGAACCGTTCCCGATTATCCACTGGGAAGACGGCGAAATTACAGCGCTCGACGACAAGGATCTTCCAGTGCTTCTGCCGGAAGTCCAGAATTTCAAACCGGGGGACGGCGGGGAATCTCCGCTTGCCGGAGCGAGTGACTGGTTGAACGTTGTCGATAAGAACGGTCGCAAGGGGCGTCGCGAAACGAACACGATGCCGCAATGGGCCGGCTCCTGCTGGTATTATCTGCGCTACATCGACGCTCATAATGACAACGCTTTTGTCGGCAAGGATCTCGAAAAATACTGGATGCCGGTGGATCTCTATATCGGCGGAGCGGAACATGCCGTGCTGCATCTGCTTTACAGCCGTTTCTGGCACAAGGTCCTGTTCGATCTCGGGCTGGTTTCTACCGACGAGCCTTTCCACAAGCTCTTCAACCAGGGGATGATTCTCGCTTACGCCTACGAAGACGCCGCCGGTTCCAAGGTTCCCGTCGATCAGGTCGAGGAGAAAAACGGAAAGTTCTTCGAAAAAGGCACGGGCAAGGAATTACGGCAGATCGTCGCCAAGATGAGCAAGTCGCTCAAGAACGTGGTGAACCCGGACGATGTCGTTCTGAAATACGGAGCGGATTCGCTGCGTCTCTATGAAATGTTCATGGGACCGCTCGATGCGGTAAAGCCCTGGAATACGCAAGGCCTAGAAGGCATGTATCGTTTTCTCTCCCGCGCTTATCGGGCCGTAATCGGTGAAGACGAGAGCGTCTCGTATAAGGATGGGGCTCTTCCCGAAAGCCTCGCCAAAGTGATGCACCAGAGCATCATCAAGGTGACCGACGCAATTGAAAAGCTGAGCTTCAACACGGCAATTAGCCAGCTCATGATTTTCAACAACGAACTGACGAAATGCGAAGAGCGCTACCGTGAAGCTTCGGAAGTCTTTGCGCAGCTTTTGCAGCCGTTCGCTCCGCATCTCGCCGAGGAAATGTGGCAGAAGCTCGGGCATGGCGAATCCATCGCTTACGTCGCCTGGCCTTCTGCCGATGAATCCAAGGCTGCGGAATCTCACGTGGAAGTCGTTTTCCAGGTGAACGGAAAAATTCGTGCCAAGGAATCTGTCGCCAAGAATGTGGACAAAGACGCATTGATTGAAATCGCCAAGAAGAATGAACGCGTACAGGCTTATCTCCAAGACGTAACGATTGTCAAGACGATTGCCGTTCCCGGGAAGCTTGTAAACTTCGTCGTAAAACCCGGAAAATAATCCGATGGAAAAGTTCAGCGCCCCGGCTCGCCGGGGCGCTTTTCGTTTGAATCTCGAAAATTACTTTATATGTAATTTTTTCAGGATCTTGCCCAAAAGTTCCTGCAAAATATTTCCCGCATCGTCGGAACCGATCGCTTTCTGCAAAAGAAGGCTCGACGGGAAAAGAACCGCTGCGATGAACGCTGAATAGGCGATGAGTGGTATCAGGGAAGCCTTTCGGACAAAATCGTAGGAAATGTTTTCAATCGCTATCGCGATAACGACCATCGCGGCGAAGCTCGCCAGAGCGCGTCCCATATTTTCGAGAGCGTGTTCCATTCCCTCGCTTCCATTTTGCTTCGCCCAGAGAAATACCATGCTCGCCACTTGCAAAATGGCGCCGGTTGCGCCGACAATCGGGACGACATAAATCCCAAAATCCTCGGCGAAAAAAAGATAGGCGGGAATCGTCAGTAAAAAAACGCCTGTGTTGATGAGCGTCGGCGTCCACATCTTTTCCTTCGCATAGAAGGAGCGTACAAGGACCGCTTGCAGGCAAAGTCCAAGGCTCGCCGGTAGATACCAGTGCAAAAGTTTCGCGACATATTCCGTTGTCTCGCGTGTAAAGGCTCCGCGTTCAAAAAGGATTCGCACCGCCGGGAATGAAAGCGCCCAAACGGTGATGACCGCGGGAACCAAAATGGCGAACATCCGCGAAAGGCTTGACCAGATTTTACGGTTCAAGTCGCTGAGCTGATTTTCCTTGACAAGCCTCGCCATATCGGGATAGCTCGATACGCCGACAGAAAATCCGAAGACCGCAACGAGCGTGTACATTACACGGTATGCGTAATTCAGGCTGGAAATTCCGCTCGCTCCGAAAATTCCCCCGAAGCTGCGAATGACAAATTCAAAGGCGAACATGCTGCCGACCCCAAAAGACATCGGGAGCATCATCTTGAGATATCGGAGAACATCGGGATGTTTGGGGTTTATATAGGGAACATAATGAAGGCCGCTGCGCCGCGCACCAAAAATCTGGAGGACGAAAAATCCGACGAACGCACCGACAGGAACGCCCCACGCAAAGCCTTCCAATCCATGATGCCTTCCGAGCAATCCGCCGACGATTATCGCCAAGTTGTAGATGACCCCGGTGAGCGAAGGGATGGCGAACTGCTTACGGGTATGCTGGACAGCGACGAGGAAGCTCCCCGCAAAAATGAAAAGCTGCCCCGGCAAGATAATTCTGCCAAAATATGTCGCCCGGTCGAGAATCGCAGGCGACAGGTCCGCAGCCGAAGTAAACAGAACGATCAGTTCCCGCATCCAGATGAACGACGGAACGATCAGGGCGAGGAAAAGCATTCCCAGCGAATTCAAGATGTTGCTGAAAAATTTCCAGGCCCCGGCATCGTCGTTTTTCGCCTTATACCCGAAGAAAATCGGGATGAATACGATGGACAGAAAGCCTGTAC
>JBNMGX010000021.1:0-14979 GCA_050872465.1 Hallerella sp. | reverse complement strand
GTCCTGCAAAGTCAAGTACTTTTTCATTTTAGTCTCCAAATCCGGAATTAAACTTTTGGTGGGGAAATCCGCCAAAGTCTCGAATTTTTCCTCGCCTTTTTGCCTGGGAACTCTGGCGTACAAAATAAGCGTATGCGATAATAACCGAGGCGAGTACGATAAAAATCAAGAACCACGCCATCGCCGGAATTCCGTTATTTGTCGGACGCGGCATCGGAGACTGCAAGCGGACATCTTTCAGCCGAGCGACATTTTTGGAAATTTCCGCTCCGAAAACAAGAATTCCATGCCCATAATTTTCCTGGCGAAATTCGGGCAACAGATATTTTTGCGCCAAGCGTTCCGCTGCATCCGACGAGATCCACTTTGCAGCCTCCGGAGACATTTTGAAAGCGCGGTTGTGCGCCGAACCGTCCAAGAAAATAACAGCACGCAGGGAATCCCCTTCCGCATATTCCCTACACAGCGAATCGGCAAAAGCGGCAGCATTCCGAACCTCTCCGCTTGCCGTATAGAGATAGAGCGAAAATCCTGTTTTTTCGTGCAATTCTTCTGCGATTGCCAAATAGGAATTTCTTTCATTTTCCGAAAGAAATTTTCCGAAATCATCGATGAAGTTTTTCGGTGCAGCAAACAGGGAAACCGCCAAAAATAAAAATAACGACAAAAATCTTTTCACGGTCATTGTCCTTTACACAGCGGGAGAAAAGCCTCGCGAATTTCTTCCGGACTGATTTTTTGGATGGCGTTTTTTTGCGCAAGCAGCTCCGAGGAACCCGTTCCCTTGATTCGCTTGGAAAACTTTACCGAAGTTCCGAGAAGTTCCACGGAAAAATCCGCTCGGACGATTTGACGCGAATTTCCTTCAAAGACGTCGCGCTTTTTAGCAGACATCCGAAGACGAATCTTCTCCGCATTTTTTTTCACCTGGAAACCAGCTTTCAAAAGGAGTTCATTCCATGCGGTACAAATTGCTGAATCATCCGAGCAGACGAACGAATATCTGCATGTCGGATTTTTTGAAAAATAATTTGTACGCAATTCAAGATTCGAATTTTCCCGATTGAATTTTGGGCATCGGATTCGAAAAACTATTTCGTGATTTCCCGAAGGGAGCTTTTCAACTTCCAAAAAGAAGCTCGCTATTCCCACCGAATCCGTTTTCGCCGTCCAAACGTTTTTGCCGTCAATCGATGCCGTCACCGCCAGGTTTTTCACAGCGCCTTGTGAATTTTCGACAAGAACGAAAATCGGTCCGACCGAATCATAGGAGAGCGATTCGTCCTTTCGAATAAAAGACATTTTCAAGTTCTTAATCGCCGTCGCCAAGTCTTCCGTTAATCGAGAAACATCCACTCCAAAGCGAAACGATTCATCGAGCGGTTCAAAAATCACAATTCGGTCATAGATTTTTTGGAATTTTCCCTGCAGGAGTTCCAAACTTTCAAGCGTTTGCAGGGCATCGTCAAAATTCCCCTGCGCGACGAAAGTATCCATTTTCCTTTTTAAATCCAGAGCGTCCTTTTGAATCCGGCGAAGTTCCTGCCGGGAAGTTTCCGTTGCCTTTTCCGTATCAAAAACCGCGGTCGATTTCCACCGTCCATCCGATAGTTTTTCACGATGAAGTTCCGCACCGCTCAGCAGAACATCGGATTGGACATGAATTTGTTCGGAATAATTTGTACGCAAAGCCGATCTTTCTTTTTCAGAAACTTCGCTCTTTATCGTCTGATGCGAAGAATTCACACGCGCCTGAATTTGGAGTGCGATTCCCGCCAAAGCTTGTCTGTCCGCCTCTTCCGCGGAAACGTTCGACTCGGCATCAAACGAAACGATGCGCGCTTCGCACAATACAAAGCCCAAAAGGAAAATTCCCCAAAAAAGCCGAGCCATCAATCCAGTTCCAAAATCAAGAGCTTTTGAACGAGATTGTCTTTTTTCACAGCAAAAGAAGTCCCGAGAGTCTGGCGAATCGCTTCATAGACTTCATAGACATCCGCACATTCCTCGGATTTGACATAGACGGTAAAATCGGCGGTTTTTTTCGTCATCGCATTAGTCAGGACTTTGGCAAAACGTTGTTTCAAAAGGCGCGAAGCCCGATTGTACAAGACTTCCTCGTCATCCCGATTCAGTTTCAAGATGACTTTGTAGGGAACTCCGATCTTGGAATCTTCTTCAAAGTAAGCCAGGATTTTTCTTTCTAGACCGGGCATCGCCTTGTGCATGGCGCTAGCGACAAGTTCTTCCTTGCGCGTTCCGTTGTCGTTGACCGTTGCCGTCTGCGTGCCGAGCATCCGTCCCGATGTGGATTCGTAAGCGCTCAAATTCGCAAGAATCTGTCCGCGATGGATATCGCTGGTGAACTTGATATAGACATCCGCACCAAACGAAAGGCTTGCGATATAGGACAAATCTTCGTCCTGATTGGAAATATCGCCTTGAAGCGCAATCGCTTCGTTGAGACGCGAAGTTTCTTCGATCGATTTTACCGGATAACGCTTTTCCGTCAAGTAGCCATTGATAGCGTTTGCCGCCGCCCGCGACAAGGCATCCCGATTCAGAACTTCCTGGCTCTGGTTTAAATTTTTTGTCCCAGCCGGAAGGACCATCACCGAAGGCTTCTGGATGGAACTTTTTTTCTCCACTATAGGCGTGGAAATCGGACCTGCGGATGCAGGATGGCGTTCCGTAAACTCATTGGAATTCTTTTTCAGTTCCGATTCGACATCGACTTCTTGCAGCTTGGGCCTAGCGGCACAGGCGACAAAAAAGGAAAGACAAAGAAATGTAACGACCAGTCGAATCATAAAATCCCTCGATAATGTCAAAATATAAAAAAGAGCTAGAATAAATTCATTTGCAGCGAGTTTTCATCGCTCTCGGGATTTCCCAGTCGGATTCCCAACCCGAGCAGGCGAACTTTTCGAGAAAAATCACAACGTTCCCGGAAAAGTGCGGAAAAACGCGACCACGAAACATCCGCAAACGAGCGTTCGATTGTCGTCGTCTTGAAATCCGCATACTTGATTTTTACAAAGCAGTGGAATTCGGGAAACGTCCTTTTGGACTCCCTCTCGACAAAACGCTGGGCACGCCGTAAAAATTCAAAATAGAGCGTCCGCAATTCCCCCTCGCATTTTTCAACGCCAAAAATATCCTGCGGAAAAGTATTTTCCGTCGAAATGGATTTTCGCACTCGAGACGTGACAACAGGCCGCTCGTCGATTCCGCGGGCAAAGTCGTAAAGCGCATCGCCAAAACTTCCAAAATCCCGGACAAGTTCGCTCCGCGAAAAAGGAAGAATGTCCTTGCATAGGACAAGACCTTTCGCAAGGAGTTTTTTACTGCAAGCCTTGCCAACTCCCGGAATTTTTTCAAGCGGAAGCTCCCGCATAAAGCGCTCCACGTTTTCCGGGCTAATCGTAAACTGGCCATTCGGCTTGTTCCAGTCGCTTGCGACCTTCGCGAGAAATTTATTCGGTGCGATTCCCGCGCTCGCCGTGATCCCTCCGCATTCCGAAAAGATCGCTTCGCGGATTTCCTTTGCGATGAGGGAAGCGGAACCGTTCTGCGTATCGCTTCCGGTCACATCCAAAAAAGCTTCATCCAGGCTCAAGCCTTCGACGCGGCTCGTGTAGCGGTGAAAAATTTTAAAAATTTTTTCGGATTCCGCCTTGTAGGCCGGCATATCGACGGGAAGCAGAACCAATTGTGGGCAGCGACGGAAAGCCTGGAAAGTGGACATCGCCGAATGAAGCCCGAATTCCCGCGCCGGGTAATTGCACGTCGAAAGGACTCCGCGCTCCTCGACCGTTCCGCCGACCGCCATCGGAACGTTTTTTAGCTCCGGATGCCTCCGCATTTCAATCGACGCGTAAAAGCAGTCCATATCGATGTGGATGATTTTGCGCATCACGAAAGTTCCGCGTCTGGATCGTATTCCGCTATTTTTTCCCGGACGAAAAGTCCGCGCTTTTTTCCGAACAGTTGCTGGATATCTTCGACCGGAGCCTTTAAAAAATCCTCGCGGCTTCGATACCTAGAAAGGATCTTGATGCGCGTTTCATCGCCGATTCCCGGAATGTCAAGCCACGCGACCCGCAAATCTTCCTTGCGCTTGCTCCTTTGGTAAGTAATCGCGAAACGGTGCGCTTCGTCGCGGGCATTCTGCAAGAGCTTCAACGCGGCACTTGTCCGATGCAACACGATCGACGGTCTGTCATCGGGAAAGACGATTTCTTCGAGACGTTTGGCGAGGCCTATCAGAGGCAGCTCCGCATGTCCCAGGCTTTTTAAGATTTCGAATGTCGCATCGACCTGCCCTTTTCCGCCGTCGCACACGAGCAAGTCCGGCAAAGGTTTTCCTTCGCGTTCGAGCCTCGCAATGCGCCGCGAAAGAACTTCCTGCATACTCGCAAAGTCATCGACCCCGGAAACCGTCTTGATGATGAACTTCCGATAGTTCCCCTTGTCCGGTCGTCCATTCTTAAAGGAGACAAGGCTTGCCACCGTATGCGTTCCCGCCAGATGGGAAATATCGACGCACTCGATGCGGAACGGCGTCCGCGAAAGACCGAGTTCCCGCTGCAAGTCAAAGACGCTCTGTTCCACTTCGTCAAAATGTTTCACCGCCGATTGCGCTTCTACCAGAAGCATTTCCGCATTCGCCAAGGCGAGCTTCATAAACTGCACGCGTTCCCCGCGTTGCGGCACACCGATCGTTACTTTGTGCGTCGTCCGCTCGGAAAGTTCCAGCTCGATTTGAATCCTGTCTTCGTCGGGAATCGGATTGCTGACAGCGATTTCGTTCGGAATGGTTTCCGCATTTTCATACCACGTCGAAAGCATTTCGCACAGGATTTCGGATTCGTCCTGTTCCTGGTCGCATTCGAGTTCAAAGTGCCGCCGCCCAAAAATAATCCCCTTGCGATATTCAAAGATGACCGCGGTCGCAAGGTTTCCATTTCGGCGTACCGCGACAACGTCGAGTTTGAGAGACGTATCCGTTGTATCGACCTTCTGGTTCGTGTTTGTCGCCTGCAACGCTTCGATGGCATCGCGTTTTTTCGCCGCCGTTTCAAAATCCAGGTTACGGCTCGCCTCTTCCATTTCACGCGTCCATTTTGCAAGCAGGTCGCTCCGCCTCCCTTCGAGAATCCGCATCATCCCGTTCACGCCTTCCGCGTATTCCTCCCGAGAGCAAAGCCCGGCGCACGGGGCAAGACATCTCCCGATATGGTAATTTAGACAGGGACGCTGGGGTTTTGAAAGCGGAAACACGAGCTTGCATTCCCGCATCTTGAAAAGCCGCGCCGAAAGATCGACCAATGTCCGGAAAGCCTTGGAACTGGGAAAAGGCCCGAAGCATTTATAGCGGGAACTCGCATGGCGCGAAAGGAAAATCCGCGGAAAGGGGTCGCGCATATCGACAGCGATGTAGGGATAATGCTTGTCGTCCTTGAGGCGGACATTGTAAACCGGGTGATGCTTCCGAATCAGGTTCGCTTCGAGGATAAACGCTTCCGCTTCCGTATCGGTTACAATCCATTCGATGTCCCGGATATGCGGCAACATGAGCATCGCCGCCCGATGTCCCGGCTTGGGCCTTCCGTCGAAATAGCTGCGGACCCGCCGAGAAAGGACCTTCGCCTTTCCCACGTAAATCACTTTTCCTCCGGCGTTTTTCATCAGGTAAACGCCCGGACGCATCGGAAGTTCCGAAAGTCTCTTCTGAATCGCTTCGGAAAATATCACAGGCAAAAACGCTTAGCGGGACTTTTCCGCCGAAAGATCTTCTTCGGATTCCTGAATCACGTGGTCTTCGACCGAATCCTTTTTCTCGGATTCCCCGACATGGAACGACTGCTTGAAATACAGGATGTTCGCGTTGAGCGAGCTGTTCGCGCCCAGGTTGTATCCGACGACCGGGTGGAATGTTTCGCCAAAGGCGAACGAGACTTCAAGTCCCAGCCGAAATCCACCGCGCCCGGAAAGGCTCACGTCCGGTTTCACCTTGCCCTGGTAGGCGCCGTCCTTCGCATAAGCGTCCATTTCGCCGCCAGCGTCCATCGAAACCGTCTGGTAGCCGAGCGAAAGCATCAGCTCCACCATCCGAACGGGTTTGTACCCAAAGACAATCGCCGTATAAGTCGTCCCGAAATCCAGGTCCATCCGACCGCTCCACTTGTCCGGCGCGTATCCGATGTAGGCGGAATTGTATCCGAAGAAAAGGCTCACGTCAAGATTTTTTAGCGCCGGCGGAAGCCTGTCGATAAAGAAATGCCCAAAGCTGTGCTGGATTCCGAACGACAGCAGATGATAGCCCTTCAGTTCGCTCATCGAGGGAAAGTACATGCCGCGAAACGCGAGTCGCGTATAGTAAAAGCCCAAGCCCATCTGGAGATACGGCAAAGTGAACACGGAAAGTCCGTGCAGATTTTCGTTCCCGCCGATGACACCGTAGTCCGCCTTCGAACCGAAAATGGTCGGGATTTTCCCTCCGTTCGAGCGATACGAACGGTCACCCGATTCCACGAAAGCGATTTGGAAAGGAAGCCCCGCTTCGAAGGAAAGCCCGCGGTCAAGTCTCGCACTCGAAACCCAGCTGCCGTTGAGAACCGTTCCCATATAAGTCGCAACCGGCTTCACGTAGCCCGCCCGATTTTGATCCTTCTGGAAAGCGATCATCGAATGGTAATCGCTCGCCCACTCCGCAGAAAACGCCAAGGATATAGCGTTCAAGACAAAAAGACAAATCCATTTTTTCATAGCGGGAAATTTAGAATTTTACGGGGAAAACGAGAAAAAGGGCCATAAGAAAACCTCACGGCAAAAAAATGCTTAAAATTTTTCAAATAGTTATATCCGATCATCGGCCAAAAAAGAGTTATCGAGCCATCAAGTTCGACCGAAAAAAAGCAGAGGTTTGTTTTTCGCAGCGCCCTTATCTCGGACCTAAAAAACGATCGCCGTTTAAATGAATCATATGCTCAGGCATTTCTGCAATCCAAACCTCCGTATCCCACGCAAGATCTGCTGAAAACTTCTTATATGTTTTAAAATCCAAAAAGGCTGTAACAAAAATTTTTCCAGAGCAGACATTTTTTGTCAAAGCGGTTAACTCGACAATTCGTTTCGGATCCATTGGTCCAACAGAAGTTACAGCTTCTACAAAATACAACCAATTTCGAGATTCATCAAAAAGAACGACATCGGGCATTTTATCATGAAGGGTAATTTCAAAGCCTAGATTTTTTAACGCATCAATATCCTTGATTAAATCCTTTTCCGTCGTATCTCCAACATAGAGACATCTGGAATTTGGTGCAAATCGCTCCTTAAAATTTTCCACAACAGCCTTTTGCAACAGGTTATGCTTCCCAGGAGAAAAAGAAAGCTTCCTGCCATTAATTACCACAGGTTGATTACGTCTGTCCCTCTTGGATGCATAAATCTCTTTTAAAGACTCATGTTCTTTCAAAAAATTATGGATATAGTCATCTGCACCGCTACTTTTTAAAACATTAAGAAATTCATTAGTCAATCGATAACGATAATTAGGGCTATTTGTTGCAAGCCCATTATCTTCAACAAAAGCCGCTGTCCTAAAATGATGGAGGGCATTTTTTCGAATTGTTTCTCGAGTATTTTCCGCATACGGGGATTTTCGATAAAATATATTGATAAAACCTATCAAGTCGTGAATACGCAGCCACTCGTTTTCTGCATTTTCCCATTTTTTGCCAGGATATATTTTTCCCATAACAAGCAATACACAGCAACAAAGATCGCTTTGCATTCTTTTAGGAACGTGAAGAGCTTCAAGAACGTTCCTCATCTTTTCAATATGATTCATGCACACACCTCGTTTAATATCCTATCACAATTATATTCAGACATATCCTTATTTTTCAACAATTTTTTTCCCATCGTCTGAATTTCCGCCAGCTCTGGAACAGGAATCACATTTATTTCCGTTGAGTTCACTTGTGTCGAACCATTTAAAATTCGATAATATGAATCATACAAAGTGGAATTAAACAATACGAATAGCCCATAAACCGTACACTCCGACAATTCTTCTTTTCCATCAATATAATTGATTTTATTCTGCGTACTAATGTAGTCACTATTTGGGATTGTTCGCTTCAAATAAACTCCACATTGCAAACGCCGTTTTTCCTCTTTTGAAGAAAACCGCTTTACAAAAAGATAATTGCGATTTTGTTGAAGTAAACTTTTCCGTTCACGAGAAACATATTCATTGTCAACGCCAACAGGAAAAAAGACTTTTCCGTTTTTTATATGTTTGCCGAAAAAAAGGGGAACATTTGAATTGGAACTACAAGATTCCAATAATTCCGGCACTCTAAAATTTACAACCAATCCCGTCTTCATCTTCATATCCAAATCAGGAAGCGTATGGGTAAAGGATTCTATTCGGCATAGCGCATCCACTTCTTTTTCACACGATGGCAGGTAAATATAGAGATTCCTTGACGAAACAACCGTTTCATACGCGACTTCAAATTTGGTTTGCTTGTCAAAGTCTCCATTACCGGCAGTTGTAGAAATAACAATATTTTGTTGATGGTGTTTAGTTTTCCTTAGTTTGAAAATAACCGTTTCCTGCAAAATGGACTCACGGTCAAAAACATCAGACCTACTTTTAAACAGATGGATTCTTTCTAAAGAAACATTTGAGATAAGATACTTTCTAAAATTTTCGAAATACGCTCCAGACGTCCAAGAACGCGGTGTAATATATACCATCTCGCCACCATCGTTCAAGTTAAAAATGCCCATTGCTGCGAACAAAAAATAAAGATTTGGGGCTCCATGACAAATCTCGGGCATCGCCTTGGCTTCCTCGGCATTCTTTGATATTTTTTTAAATGGAGGATTCCCTATGACAATATCATACTTGACCGGCGTTTTCTCTGAAATACAGAAGTTAAAATTTTCTTTTTGACTTGTGATATAGTTTTCTTCTATAATTTTGAATGAAAAATTTTCAATTTGCAGTTTTACCCATTCCAGATTTTCCCGAAGCAAGGGCAAGACATGACCATCGTTTTCATAACATGTTAGCTCAATCGAGATTCCCGGACATTCTTTTACAAGCCTCTCGATAACGGCAACAGAAAGTATTCCAGACCCAGCTCCAGCATCCAAAATCGATATTTTTTTTTGCCCAGAAAAAACAAGCAGCGAGGCCATAAACCGGGCAGTTTCTTTGCTGGTAAAGAACTGGCCACAAGTTTTCCGTTGATTTTTCGGCATTCGATTGATAAATAAATCTGTCTTCTGGCAAATCTGTTCAAGCATATTCTTAAATATACACAACATTCTATGTCAAAATATGTCTATTTCAAAAAAAACAAGGTCTTCCATTTCGCAACAATTTTTCCTTGGAACATCGGCATAAAGGAAATTTTAGTTATTCGATAAGACTTGTGCGAATCTTCCAAATAAAGCGGAACTCGATTTGACATATTTTTTTACATTTCCCGCCATGGATTTTTCCAAGATTTTAGAAAGGGCGAAAGCCTTTGCCGAAGAAGCCGGAGCGAAGGCGCTCCAGATGCAGAGGCATCTCGAAAGCGTCCGCTTCAAGAACCCGAAAGATGTCGTCACGTCCGCGGATATCGAAAGCGAGCGCCTCATCGTTTCACACATCCGGGAAGAATTTCCGGAACATTCCATCCGCACCGAAGAAGCGGGCCACGTCAAGGAAGGTTACCGCTTCGAATGGATAATCGATCCGGTTGACGGCACGGTAAACTTTAGCCGCGGCATTCCCCTGTGGGGCGTTTCCGTCGCACTGGTCGAGCATACGGAAAGCGGAACGGAACCTGTTGTCGCTGCCATCAGCCTCCCCGGCCTCGGAAAGACTTTCACCGCCTACAAAAATGGCGGAGCTTTCGCAAACGGCAAGCGCATCCACGTCAGCGAGACGCGCGAACTTTCCAAGGCGATCGTCTCGAACGGGGATTTCAATGTCGGAAACTGGGAAAGCGTCAATGCGCAGAACCTGAAGAACTTCCGGTGCGAAGCGGAAAACTGCACACGGGTCAAGTGCTACGGCAGCGCGGTCGTCGAAGGGACGCTTACGGCGCAAGGCTCGCTCGATGCGTTCGTGATGACGATGAGCTACCCGTGGGACATCGCCGGAATCGCTTTAATCGTCAGGGAAGCGGGCGGTTCCGTCTCGGAACTTTCCGGAAGCCCAGTCCGCTTTGTCGATAGCGAACAGGTCCTGTTCTCCAACGGAATTTTACACAACCAAATCATTCAAATGCTAAAGTGAGGAAATCATGGAAAGAGAAACCTTCAAATCCCGGATGGGATTCCTTCTCGTCTCGGCGGGCTGCGCAATCGGCATCGGAAACGTCTGGAAGTTTCCGTTTCTCGTCGGGCAGAACGGCGGCGGATTTTTCGTCCTCTTCTACCTGATATTCCTCGTTTTGATGGGGGCGCCGGTTCTCACGATGGAACTCGCTGTCGGGCGCGCTTCGCGCAGGACTGCGGTTTCCGGCTACAAGGCTCTCGAACCCAAGGGCAGCAAGTGGCATCTGCACGGCTACTTCTGCTTCCTCGGATGCCTTCTCCTGATGATGTATTACACGACCGTTTCGGGATGGATGCTCAACTACTTCTGCAAGTTTTCTTTCGGCGCATTTTCGGGCGTTGCCGCAGACGAAGTCGGTGGCGTTTTCAGCACCATGCTCGGCAGCCCGACGCAAATGCTCCTCGGCATGGCGATAACGGTTCTCTTCGGATTCCTCATCAACAGCTTCGGCATCCAGAAGGGTCTCGAAAATGTTTCCAAGTTCATGATGATCGGGCTTCTGTTCCTGATCGTCGCACTCGCCCTGCACAGCCTGATTCTCCCGAATGCGATGGAAGGCGTCAAGTTCTACCTGCTCCCGAGCCTTGAAAACGTCGAACGGCAAGGACTCGGACACGTCATCACCGCCGCGATGAACCAGGCATTCTTTACGCTCTCGCTCGGCGTCGGCGCCATGGAAATTTTCGGTTCCTACACATCCGACAAATATACGCTCGGCGGCGAAGCGATCCGCATCTGCATTCTCGATACAATCGTCGCCATCGCAGCGGGCCTCATCATCATCCCGGCCTGCTTTTCCTACGGAGTCGAACCGGATGCAGGTCCGAGCCTCATCTTCCTCACGCTTCCCCACGTATTCCTTGACATGCCGGGCGGACGCTTCTGGGGCGCAGCCTTCTTCCTCTTCATGACATTTGCAAGCTTTTCCACCGTCCTCGCCGTTTTCGAGAACCTGCTTTCGGGATGCATCGACGAATTCCGCTGGACACGCAAAAAGGCAACCCTAGTCTGCCTCGCAGTCGTCCTCGTCTTTTCCATTCCCTGCGCGCTCGGATACAACCTCTGGAGCGACCTGCGCATTATCGGCAACAAGGACGTTCTCGATTCCGAAGACTTCATCGTTTCGAACTTTTTGCTCCCGCTGGGTTCCCTTGTCTATCTCCTCTTCTGCGTGAGCAAGTGGGGCTGGGGCTTCGACAACTATCTCGCCGAAGCGAACAAGGGCGAAGGATTCAAGATCCCGCGATGGTTCAAGAACTATTTCCGTTTCGTGCTTCCCGTCCTCTTCCTCATCATTTTCATCGAAGGACTTTTCTAAAATTTTCAAAACGATTTATATTTGAAAAAACGATTTATATTTGAATTATGCTATTCAAAACCTTGATTGTCGATGACGAACCTCTGGCCCGGATGCGGATGCGGAGACTTCTCGAACCCTATTCCGACCTGGTGACCATCGTCGGCGAAGCCAGCACGGGAAACGAAGCCGTGGCGCAAATCCGCGCGCTCCACCCGGACCTTGTCTTTCTCGACATCCAGATGCCCGACAAGAACGGCTTCGATGTCCTCAAGGAAATCGACAGCGAAGAAGATCCGCTGGTCGTCTTCACTACGGCTTACGACGAATACGCGCTCAAGGCTTTTGCCGAGGATACCGTCGATTACCTGCTGAAGCCCATCGAGGACGAGCGTCTTGCCAAATGTATGGACAAGGTTCGCCGTCTCGGGAAGTTTCTCAGCGAAGAAGCGGAATCCGAAGTTTCCGTGGAAAAACTCCAGGCGAGAAATTCCGATAGCCATGAACCTTATCTTCGGCGGATCCAGGCAAAGATCGGGGAACGGACCATCCTCATCCCGCTCGAAAATGTTTTCCGTTTCCAAAGCGAAGAAAAATACACGACGGTCTATGCTTCAAACGGCAAGTTCATCATCAGCACGCCGCTGATCGATCTGGAAAAACGCCTCGACCCAGCGCAATTCGTCCGCGTTCACCGCGCCCATCTTATCGCAATCGACGCCATCGCGGAATACCAGCGCCTGGTAAACGGACATTTCTGCATCAAGCTGCACGACAAGGATCGCACGGTCATCCCCGTCAGCCGAAACTTCGTCAGCAAGCTGCATTCGCTGTAAATTCAGAGCTTAGAGCCCCGCAGCCATTTAAGTTTAGGGAATAGGGATGAGGGAGCCGGATTAGTCGGCGGACGTCTAAGCTTTTGGGAAGCGATACAAGGGACACGGGATGCGGCACGGTGTCATTCCCGTGCTCCGACACGGGAATCCCTTTTCAGAGATTATCGGGTCGAGCCCGATAATGACAGCTTGGAGAGATTGCCGGGGCACGCCCGGAGATTACAGTTCTTTCAGCACGACCCGGCCTTCCCTCCGCGTCGCCTTCATATCGATAATCCGCTGGTTTTCGGATCCGCGGAACTTGAGCATCATATTCTTCTGCCCGATGACAAACGGTCCATCGACCAGCACATCGA
This sequence comes from Hallerella sp., assembly GCA_050872465.1. GTDB lineage: Bacteria > Fibrobacterota > Fibrobacteria > Fibrobacterales > Fibrobacteraceae > Hallerella. Next base: position 2,136 of record JBNMGX010000021.1, on the reverse strand, counting down.
TCGAATCCAGGATTTCATCCGTCACTTCGATATGTTTTTTCCCGCCGACAATCAAATCCCTGTCATAGACATATCCCGAATACATCCAGATATTTCTCGCCGGAAGCTCCAAGCGGATTCTCCGGATAAGCTTCACCAGTTCCCGCTGGTTGGACTCTTCAAAAGGCTCTCCGCCCAAAATGGTGATTCCTTCATAGAAATCCTTGGCGAGTTCCGCAAGAATCCGGTTTTCGACATCCTGGTCATAGGGGACGCCGAAATCAAAGTTCCACGTCTGCGCGTTAAAGCAGCCGCTGCAATGAATCGTGCAACCGGAAACGAACAGCGAAACCCGAATGCCCGTTCCGTTTGCACAATCCGCCTTGTAAATCTGACCGATATTCATTTCACGCTCAAAAGCCTAGTGGTTCGCCGCGTTGGAATTCAGACATCCCGAATCAGGGCAGCGAATTTCCCCGACCCCGATATGCAAGACCCGGTCGGCGATTTCGGCGGTCCGTCCCTGGTTCCAATACTGCGTTCCGATGTAGCCGCATGTCCTGCGCGCCACGTGCATCTTCGACTGTTCCCGGTTTCCGCATTTCGGACATTCCCACACGAGCTTCCCTGTCGAATCCTTCACCACGCGAATTTCACCCGTATAGCCGCACATATCGCAAAGGTCGGACTTCGTGTTCAGTTCCGCATAGAGAATCGTGTTGTAGATGTGCCGGATGATCGAAAGCACCGCAGGCAAGTTGTCCTGCATGTTCGGGACTTCCACGTAGCTAATCGCTCCGCCCGGAGAAAGCCTCTGGAATTCCGCTTCCTTCGAGAGCTTGTCAAACGCGTCGATTTCTTCCGTCACATGGATATGGTAGCTGTTCGTGATATAGTTCTTGTCGGTGACGTGCGGAATCTTCCCGAAACGCTTCTGGAGAGCCTTCGCGAACTTGTACGTCGTACTTTCCAGCGGCGTCCCATAGACGGAATAGTCGATGTTCTCCGCCTTTTTCCACGCCGAACAGGAATCGTTCAAAAGCAGCATCACCTTGAGCCCAAAGGTTTCGCCCACTGCGCTCGTATGCGAAACGCCCTTCATGTAATAAACGCACTCCGCAAGGCCCGCATACCCGAGCGAAAGCGTCGAATAACCGTCATAGAGCAGCCTGTCAATCACTTCACCCGGCTTGAGGCGCGCAAGCGCACCGTCCTGCCAGAGAATCGGCGCGACATCCGAAGGCGTCCCGAGCAAACGTTTATGCCGCAAGCGCAACGCCTTGTGGCAAAGCTCCAGACGCTCCGCCATGATTTCCCAGAATTTCTGTTCGTCCCCGCCCGAGGAGCACGCCGCATCGACCAGGTTGATGGTCACGACGCCCTGGTTGAAACGCCCGTAATACTTGTGCACGCCATCTACGTAATTTTTCGCATTCCCCAAATTTCCCTTGCCCGCATCGGTAAAGCGGTCCGGCGTGAGAAACGAGCGGCAGCCCATGCACGGATAGCAGTCTCCCTTGAGCGAAAGCGCCATTTTTTCCGAAATATAGTCGGGGACCATCCGCTTCGCCGTGCATTCCGCGGCGAGTTTCGTCAGGTAAAAATACTTGGAACCTTCATCCAGATTGTCGTCCTGCAGCACATAGATGAGCTTCGGAAACGCCGGAGTAATATAGAAGCCGCGGTTATCCTTGACCCCGAGGATTCTCTGGCGGAGCATCACCTCGATAATCAGCGCGAGATCGTCCCGGATCTGTCCCTCGGGAACCTCGTGCAGATACAGGAACACGGTCACGAAAGGCGCCTGGCCGTTCGTCGATTGGAGCGTAATCAGCTGATACTGGATCGTCTGGCAGCCGGATTCCACTTCGCGACGAACCTCGTCCTCGACGATTTTTTTCAGCTTGTCGTCCGCGACATCGACACCGGCAACCGTAAACTCCTTCCGGAGCCGTTTCGCGATTTTCTGCCGGCTGATATCGACATACTTCGCAAGGTGGGACATCGTAATCGTCTGCCCGCCATACTGGCTCGAAGCGACCTGTGCAACGATCTGCGAAGCGACCGTGCACGCCGTATTGAAGCTCTTCGGCGAATCGATATGGGTTCCGCTGATGCACGTCCCGTTGTCGAGCATATCGCCTAGGTTCACTAGGC
>JBNMGX010000020.1:0-15733 GCA_050872465.1 Hallerella sp. | reverse complement strand
GAATCTTTCCGTCGATTCTCGCAACGACGGGTGCGGACATGCTCATCTACGGGATGGGCGAAAAACCGATGAAGGAACTTTTGCGCCTGCTGAAGAAAGGCGTGCCTTTCTCGAACATGAATTCCGTTCCGCAAACGGCCTTCCTCGTTCCCAAGGGACATGTCCCTAAAAATCGGGAATATGAGGATTTGGTCCTTCCTAGCTATGAGGATTGCGTACAAAGTAAGAGAAAACAGTTCGAAGCGTTCCGGAAAATGGAAGTGGAGTCTAACCGGATTCATGCGCGGCGAATCCTGCAGGACGTTGATGAATCAACTGTCGTAATCAATCCGCCGTATCCGCCGTTGAAGGATGGCGAACTGGACGAAAGTTTTGAATATCCCTATATGCGGGCGCCGCATCCGCGCTACAAGAAACGCGGCCCGGTCCCTGCGTTCGAGATGATCAAGTTTTCCATCAATACGCATCGGGGCTGTTTCGGCGGATGCAGTTTTTGCGCGATCAATGCGCACCAGGGAAAGTTCGTGGCGAGCCGCAGCCGGGAAAGCATTCTCCGCGAAGTGGAAATCGTGACGCAGATGCCCGGGTTTGCGGGGACGATTACGGATTTGGGCGGTCCCAGCGCGAATATGTATAAAATGCGTGGAAAGGATGTTTCCCGTTGTGAAAAATGCGCAAGACCGAGCTGCGTATTTCCGCGGATTTGCGACAACATGAACACGCGGCATCACGAGCTGACGGAGCTTTATCGAGAAGTTTCCAAAAATCCGAAAGTCAAGCACCTCTTTATCGGAAGCGGTGTTCGCTACGATTTGCTCTTGCAGGAAACGACGGACAAGTCGCTTCAAGAAGACCATTTGGAATATACGCGCGAGCTGATTTGGCATCATGTGAGCGGGCGCTTGAAAGTCGCCCCGGAACACACATCCGACAGTGTCCTGAGCCTTATTCGCAAGCCGTCGTTCAGTCTGTTCTACAAGTTCAAGGAAATCTTTGACAGGGAAAGCGCTTCCGCAGGAAAGAACCAGCAGATAATCCCTTACTTTATATCGAGCCATCCGGGCTGCACCGAAAAGGATATGGCAGAGCTTGCGCTCGAAACGAAACAGCTCGGTTTTCGGTTGGAACAGGTCCAGGACTTTACGCCGACGCCGATGACAATTGCGACGGAAATGTACCATGCGGAAATGTACCCCGACGGAAAGCCGCTCTATGTGGCGAAAACCCCGGCCCAGAAAAACAACCAGAAACGCTTCTTTTTCTGGTACATACCCGAGAACCGCGTCTGGATCCAGCAGACGCTCGAACGCCTGAAGCTCGGAAAGATTTCAAGACTGCTGCTTTCCCGAACGTCTTACAAGGAAGGTCGCGTTTACGAACCGAGCAAGGAGCGCGCCTTGGAGAGGTGCCGCTTTAAAAAAGAGCGGAACGAACGGCGTCGCGGACGTTCGCATTAGAAAATCTAACGGCTTGAAAACAGAACGTAATTCGGAATACGGATTTTACAAAGTATCCCGGAATATAAATAGCCCTAGATGTTTGACGAAACTTTGCGAAATTGTTATTATTGAATGTATCTTTTTTAAAATCCGAAAGGAAAATATCGATATGATGAAAAATCAAATTTTACGCTTTCGGTTTTTGCCGGTTTTTTCGCAACATCAAAACAAAAGGAACACTATGAAGAAAAAACATCTGGTTTTATTATCGACAACGGCACTTCTCCTTGCCGCCTGTGGCGATGACGTAACCAACGTAATGAACGAAACTTCGGGCGTGGAAATCGTTTCGTCTATTTCCGAACTTGGAAAATGTACCGGAGAATTCGAAGGCGAAATGAGATTTGTATCGAAGGAAAACGCGATCTTTGTCTGTGCGGATTCTGCATGGAAAAATGTTTCCGCCGCGGGCAAGGGCGACTCTTCTTGTTCCGTTTCGGCACTTGCCGATAGCTCGGGATTCAAAATCGTCTGCGATGGGGATTCGGTTGGAACGATAGCGTCCGGTTGCCGAATTTCGGACAGCGGAAATGGAACGCTTGTGCAGGTTTGCGGAGACGATTCGACAACTTTCCACATTGCGCTTTGCGGTAACGTTCCCTACAAGACGGATTCCGAATTCTGCTATGAAAATACGGTCTATGCCAAGTGCGGCGAAGAAATTTATTCGGTCGGGAAGGACGTCTGCCAGGATAAAAAGGTCTATAAGAACAAGGCGCTTGCCTGGAAGAATATGAACCCGGATATTGATTACGAAGTGTTTACCGATGACCGAGATGGGCGGGTATATCGTTCGGTAACAATCGGCGAACAGACCTGGATGGCGGAGAACTTGAACCTGGAATATGCGCATGGTTACGGTTATGGCTGTGCACGGGGGTTGGAAGAATCCTGTAATCAGTTTGGCCGTTTCTATTCATGGTCAGCCGCAATGGATTCGGCTGCCGTGTATGGAGAGATGGGAAAGGGGTGCGGCAATTGGGCTAAGAAAGATTCAGTATGCGTTGATAGCATCCTGGCGGGACTTCGAATTCGAGGGATCTGTCCGGAAGGTTGGCATTTGCCGGACACAACCGAATGGAATCAACTGATAGGGTTTGTTATCGATAAATTAGATTCGACCGACCTAAAAAATAAAATAATCAAAGCGCTTGTTTCTAAATCCTCTGGGGGAAATGATGAATTCGGTTTTGGAATCCAGCTTGCGGGGATACAGGTCGATGTGCTACATTATAATGGAATTGGGGAAGGTTTTATTTCTTCGTCGTTTGATTATGATAATTCCGAGTTTTATAGTTTTTTTGTACTCGCAAGTAACGATATGTGTGAATTGACTTCAGTGGAAATGGCCGCCTATTCGGCATCTGTCCGCTGTATCAAAGACTGATAAATACCTTGTCTAAATAAAAACGGATGCTCGTTTGAGCGTCCGTTTTTCGTTCTTAAAATTTGTGGCTAGATTTTGTCGAGCGCTTGCGAAAGATCCTCGATGATGTCCTGGACATTTTCCGTTCCGATTGAAAGGCGAATCGTATTCGGCTTGATTCCCTGGTCGAGAAGCTCGGCTTCGGTCAGCTGGGAATGCGTCGTAGATGCCGGGTGGATGACGAGGCTCTTGACGTCGGCGACGTTTGCAAGCAGCGAGAAGATTTCAAGGCTGTCGATAAACCGGAACGCTTCCTTCTGCCCACCTTTGATTTCGAACGTAAAGATGGACGCCCCGCCGTTCGGGAAGTATTTCTGGTAGAGGGCGTGGTCCGGATGGTCTGGGAGAGACGGATGGTTCACCTTTTCCACTTTCGGGTGGTGTGCGAGGAATTCGACGATCTTTTTCGTGTTTTCGATGTGGCGGTCAAGCCGGAGCGAAAGCGTTTCGGTTCCCTGCAAGAGGAGAAACGCGGCGAACGGCGAAATCGTCGCGCCTTCATCGCGGAGAAGAATCGCGCGAATGTAAGTCGTGAACGCCGCCGGGCCTACGGCATCCGCAAAGGAAATCCCATGGTAACTCGGATTGGGCGCAGCGATAGGAGCGTACTTGCCGGACTTTTTCCAGTCGAACTTTCCGGATTCGACGATGACGCCGCCGAGAGTCGTTCCGTGTCCGCCGATAAACTTTGTCGCCGAGTGGACGACGATGTCTGCGCCGTGTTCAATCGGACGGATCAGGTAAGGCGTTCCGAACGTGTTATCGACGACGAGCGGAAGTCCGTGCCTGTGGGCGATTTCAGCGATTGCGTCGATGTCGGGAATGTCGGAGTTGGGATTTCCGAGAGTTTCGATATAGACAGCCTTTGTATTTTCTTTGATGGCCTTTTCGAGTTCCTGCAGATTGTGTGCATCGACGAATGTCGTCTGGATTCCGAACTGGGGAAGCGTGTGCTCGAGCAGGTTTGAGGTTCCGCCGTAAATCGTTTTTTGCGCGACGATGTGGTCGCCGGCTTGAGCCAAGGCTTCGATGGTGTAGGTGATGGCGGCGGCTCCGCTTGCGACGGCAAGTCCCGATGTTCCGCCTTCTAGAGCGGCGATTCTCTGCTCAAAGACGCCTTGGGTTGAATTGGTTAAACGGCCGTAGATGTTTCCCGCATCGCGGAGACCGAAACGGTCGGCGGCGTGCTGCGCATTGTGGAAAACGTAAGAGGTTGTCGCATAGATGGGAACGGCTCGGGAATCGGTGACCGGGTCGGCGTGTTCCTGGCCGACGTGAAGCTGGAGCGTTTCAAAACGGTATTTCTTGTTTGGAATTGTCATTGTGTTAATTCTCCTTGGCGCTTTCGCCGTTGATTGTTTACGCGCTACAAATTAGAACGCTTGAAGCGATTTGTCCAATACTGTTTTTTGATGTTTGGTTATAGTTTTTTTCTATAAATCATAGGAGCGAGAGAAGACATTTGCAACCGTCTAGAATGTCGTTCCATGTCGTTTCAAAATCGCCGGTGTACCAAGGGTCTGCGACATCGCGCGGATTTTCCGTGTAATCGAGCAGCAGGGAAACTTTTTGCAACCGTCGGGAAAAAGGTGCGTCCATTTTTGGAAGACACTCTTTATCGTAAATTCCCCGGGGAAGGAGCCAACGAAGATTTCTCAAATTGTTTTTGTCCATCAGCACGATGTAGTCGAATGTTTCGAAATCGCGGACGGTCATTTGTCGAGCTGTTTTCCCATTCGCGTCGATGCCATGAAGCTTAAGGATTCTTTGTGCGGGCGGATAGACGGGGTTTCCGATTTCCTCGGTGCTTGTCGCTGCGCTTTCGATGAAAAATTCATCCTGTCGATTGGCTTTTTTGACGAGCTGTTTCATGATGAATTCCGCCATCGGGCTGCGGCAGATATTTCCGTGGCAGACAAAGAGAATGGAAATCTTCATAAGTTCCTTTAACCGAGTTTTATTCCAAAAATTCCGATGAACATCAGGATGATTCCGAGAACTTTCAACGGTTTGATTTTTTTTACTGGGGCGTGGAAAAGTCCCAGGGAGTCGATAGCGAAGCCTCCGAGAATCATGCCGAATGTCGTGCTGATGATGGAAAGGCCTGTCCCGATACGCCTCACAAGAAAAATGTTGGTGAGGATGAATAATGCGCCGAGGATTCCGCCTGTAAACATCCACCAGGGACCGCGAAATTTTTTCGGGGAAAATTTATTCGGTGAGTCTGAAAAAAGATTTCTGAAAAAAAGAACAAGGCATCCGATTGACAAAAACAAAATCCCGACGGAGAATGAAATCAGAGATGCCTGTAGCGGAGAATTCAGTTCTGCACCCAGTTTTCCGTTGACGGCGGTCTGTATCGCGCTGGACACGCCGACAAGAACGCCGAGAAGTTTCCAGAAAAAATCGCGCCTTGACGATGTCTTTTGTGCGGAAGCTTGTTTGAAATCGACGGCAGCAAAGAATGCGCCGATGATAACCGCCAGGATTCCCAAGGCCCGGTTTGCGGTGACGGGAATTTGTGCGCAATGGAAAAGCCCGAACGAATCAATGCCGAATCCCGCAAGAATCTGCCCTAGGATGGGGAGGATTACCGCCAAGGTTCCGCCGAGTTTTAAAAACAGGAAGATGTTTCCGACGAGAAAGGCGACGCCGAAAAATCCGCCGGAGAAAACCCACCAAGGCTCGTTTTCCAAAATATGAAGCGAAGGAAAATCGTTTTGGCTAAAGGCGAAAAGCGCAGCGAGAAATATCCAGGCGACGATGAATGAAACGAGAATGGCGAAATAAGGAGAACCGATGCGACGGCGAAGCTCCGAATTGACGCTCGTCTGGATCGGTAGCGAAAGACCGGCGAAAATGCCAAGCAAGAATTCCATATTAAGATATTTCCAAAGATAGCTACCGAAGTTCTGTCGTGGAAAAATTTTCCTAAAAAAGCTATACTTGTTCTAAAACTTTAACAAGGACACTCTATGAGCCGTTTGACCGAATCGAATGAATGGAAAGCGCTCGAAGCGAAAGCTTCCGAAGCGAAAACCTGGAATATGCGCGAAATGTTCAAGAAAGACGCGCAGCGTGCCGAAAAGTTCAGCGCGGAAGCGTGCGGGATTTTCCTCGACTATTCCAAGAATCTGATCGATGACGATGCGATGGCGAAGCTTCGCGAACTTCTCGCGTTTGCGGGCTTTGACGATATGCGCAAGAAGTTTTTCTCGGGCGAAAAAATCAACACGACGGAAAAGCGGGCGGTCTTGCACACGGCGCTCCGCTACAAGGGAAACTCTCCGATTTTCGTCGATGGCAAGGATGTCATGCCCGAAGTCCGCGCAGTGCTCAAGCACATGGAAGAGTTTACGAACCTGGTCCGCAGCGGAAAGTGGCTGGGCTATACCGGCAAGAAAATTCGTTCGGTGGTGAATATCGGCATCGGCGGCTCTGACTTGGGACCGGTGATGGTGACGGAAGCCCTGCGTCATTTTGCCTCCCCGGATTCTCCCGAAGTTTACTTTGTATCGAATATCGACGGAACGCATATCGCGGAAACCCTGAAAAAAGTGAACATCGAGGAAACGCTTTTCATCGTCGCGTCCAAGACTTTTACGACTCTCGAAACGATGACAAATGCGAATACCGCAAAGGATGCGGTGCTCAAGGCGTTCAACGGTGACAAAAAAGCGATTGCGAAACATTTCGTTGCCCTTTCGACGAATGCCGAAGCGGTTTCCGAATTCGGAATCGACACGGCGAACATGTTTGAATTCTGGAACTGGGTCGGCGGGCGCTATTCCCTGTGGTCCGCTATCGGACTTTCCATTGCGCTCCGCATCGGTTTCGACAACTATATGCAGCTTCACCAGGGCGCCTATGAAATGGACGAACATTTCAAGAACGCTCCGGTCGAGAAAAACCTTCCGGTGATTCTCGCGCTGCTCGGCGTCTGGTATGACAACTTTATGGGTGCGCAATCCTATGCGATTTTGCCCTACGACCAGTATATGCATCGCTTCACGGCTTATTTCCAGCAGGCGGACATGGAATCGAACGGCAAGACGGTCGATCGCGATTCGAAGCGTGTCGATTACCAGACAGGCCCGATTCTCTGGGGTGAACCGGGAACGAACGGCCAGCACGCTTTCTACCAGCTGATTCACCAGGGAACCAAGCTCATCCCGTGCGATTTTATCGCTCCGGCAAATTCCCTGAACCCGGTCGGCGATCACCATCGCAAGCTCCTTTCGAACTTCTTCGCCCAGCCCGAAGCCCTAATGAACGGCAAGACTCTCGCCGAGGCGACGGAAGAACTCCGCGCGGCGGGCAAGTCCGAGGCGGAAATCCAGATGCTCGCTCCGCACAAGGTTTTCGAAGGCAACAAGCCGACGAACAGCATCTTTGTCGATACGCTCGACCCAAAGACTCTCGGTGCGCTAATCGCTCTCTACGAACACAAAATCTTCACGCAGGGCGTTATCTGGAACATCAACAGCTTTGACCAGTGGGGCGTTGAACTGGGCAAGCAGCTTGCGAAGAAGATAATCCCGGAACTCGAAAAGGGCGAAAAGGATCCGAACGTGGAACTTGCCCACGATTCGAGTACGAACGGTCTTATCCGCTGGTATTTCAAGCACCATCGCGCCTAATCGTTCGAAAGGAATAAAACAGAGCGTTCGTCGTTTTCGGCGGGCGCTTTTTTATGTGTACCGCTTTTTTGATTTTAGTCCCGTCTTCTATTTTCTAACTTTCCGCCCGATGCAGAACATTGAGCAAATCATCCGCGAACGTTCGCCGTTTCTAAAACGCGATTCCGTTGTGTTTGTCGAACTGTTAAATTTCTTTGGGAACGATGCCCGGATGACGACCGATGTGCGGGATCTTCGGGAATTTCTTTCGCCGAAAAGGCTTTACAAGGTGGTGAGAGTTTCCGAAAGTTCGTGGATGAAATGCGCCTATTCCTTTATCGACCGTTATCCGGAATGCCTGGAATCTATCGGAATGCTGCGTTACTATTCTTCGCCCGGGAAAATCTTTTGGCAGGATGTGGAAAAATCGGAAAACATTGTAGCGAACGCTTTGACGGATGGCTCCTACGGCTGGTCGCCGGATGCCTTTACCGTATTCGAAAATCCTCAGAATGAAAATTTCTCCCTTACCGCAATCGTTGCTCTATAAATTCATAGACAAAAACATTTTTTTTTGTATATTTTTATAAACCAAGAAAAGGATGGCGAATATGTTGAAAAAGATTTGTCCGGTTGTCTTCTCCGTTTTGCTTGTCGCTTGCGGGGACAGCGGAAGTTCGAACAGTGCAAACGATGCGGAAACGTCTAGCTCTTCTTTGGCGGAGAATGTTTCCAGCTCTTCAATGGAAAATTCTAGTTCTTCGAAGATGAATCTTTCCAGTTCAAGTGCCTTGCCGACAACAGCGAATTGCGTTTTCGAAGGCGAAGTGGGCGATTCCGAATGGATAATCAAGCAGAGACAGCCGTCCGAGAACTTTTGCAAGACGGTCTTGGGCGTTTCCTCGAATACGGAGAACATGGAGTTTCGCTGCGAAGGCGAATGGCTGGTGACGGTCTATAAGAACGAGGCGCTCGGTTCCGATGAAGCTTCGCGAAAGGCGCTGTATGAACAGTTGAAGTCTAGTTGCCTGTGAAATTTGATGAATTGAAACAGCAGACGTCTAAGCTTTTGGAAAGCGTTTCGCGGAACAAGGGACACACGATAAGAAGTAAACGGAACACGGGACGAGGGTATTCGAAACGAACTGTTTCTGTGCGCTGTCATTCCCCGGTTTGTTATCATGTCATTCCCGTGCTTGTCCGCCGCGACGGACGCAGACACGGGAATCTCCTTTTGTAAGAGATTGCCGGGTCACGCCCGGCAATGACACGTTGCAAAGAACGGGCAGTGACAGGTTAGCGAGCTTGCCGAGCTAAATCCGATATTCAGAGCTTAGTTGAGAGATCTTAGAGCTTAGAACTGCTGACATTTAAGTTTTCGAGACGAGTTTAGCGGAACACGGGACGAGGGAACTTGAAGCGAACAGAGTTCTCTAAGTTCTAAAATCTCAGATCTAAGCTCTGATCATGCTCCAGGATGACCGCTTGAAGTAAAAGTCCGCTCAGATATCCCTCATCCCGTTTAGCGTGTCCCGTATCCCACTGAATCCTGTTTCCTAAATCCTGATTTCACAAAAAGCAAAAAGGCCGACGCCTTGGCCGACCTTGGAACATTTTGAGAAAACTTAGAAGTTGTAGTAGAAATTGACTTCGATGCCCACCGCGTCGCCGTCGAGATGGTGACTGGAATCGCCGGAGCGAACTTTGAGCTTTCCGTCAACGGACATTTCCCCGTTGATGGCGTAGGCGGCTCCGAGCCAGAGGCGGATGCTGTTGTCGCCCGCGTTGTCTTCCCAATTGCCGCTTTCGTCGTCGGTAAGCTTGTACTTGAGTTCCAGCCCAACGAGTGGAGTGAGACCGTAATCGGGAATCGTGTAGCCGAGTTCCGCAGCGAGATTTAGGACAAGACCCGGTTCAAAACCGTGGCGCTTGAAGCCCCAGTAAACGCCCGCTTCGGTGCCGAGGGCGAGGTTCGGGACGAGTTCCTGCGAAAACTGTCCGCCGAGGGTAAAGCTCAGGCGGTCGCTCACGTCGTTGCTTCCGATGGGGAGGTTCAGGTCGAAAAAGAGATTCACAATGGGCATGATGGCGTAGCGTGCGCCCAAGGTCAGGTCCGTGAAGCCCGCGCCGTCGTCCGCACCGCTTTCCCAGGAGCGGTAGCCAAAGGACTGGAGCGAAAGTTCCAGGTTCGGCATGAGGATGTAGCGTGCGCTAACATTCAGTCCCCACTGGGACCAAGGATCGTCGGAATCGTAAAAGAACTGTCCTTTGACGGTTCCTTTGCCGGCTTCGGGAAGCTGGTAATAATCCCACGCAGCAAAGCTTGATGAGGCGACGAGCAAAGCCGCAAGCGCTATTTTCTTGAACATGGAAAATCTCCTGCTGTTTCTGTTTTCCTAAAGATAGCTTCTAGTCGGCTTTCTGTTTAGAGGTCGCTTGTCCTGTGCGTGTTTTTCGTCGCTTCGGTTTGTTTTTTGCCGTGTCGAACGGAAAAAGGAATCTGCCTTCGAGTACGCAGCCCGAAGATCCCGGATGGCACTCTTGACTTCGCCTTCTGCAAAAAGTTTCCGACAAAAATCGACATTCCCAGCTCATGGGAAGAAAATAGAAATTGGGAGTGAAAATGAGGAATGTCTTGACTGCTGGCGTTTGAATTTTTGGGAAGCGGTTCGAGGGACATGGGAAGCGTTTAGCGGAACAAGGGACACGTTATGTGGGACACGGTACGCTGCCATTCTCCGGATCGACCGGGGAATCTCAGGAGATTATCGGGTCAAGCCCGATAATGACAGGTTAGCGACTTATTTATAGCCATTCCTCCAAGATGATTGGAAGTAAAAGTTCGCTCAGATGCACCGTATCCTACTCACCGTGTCCCACGTTCCGTTTAACTACTGATTCCTATCTCCTGAGTCCTGTTTTCTGATTTCTATCAACGATAACTAACCACTATCTCCTGATTACTGTCTCCTGATTTCTATTAACTCTCCACTAATAACTATAATCCCTATTCCCTTCTCTCAACTAATTCCTGTATCCTGATTCCTGTTAATTATCAACTAAATGTTAATTCCTGGCTTTATCCGCTTGCCTTTTTGAAATAATTTTGCATATATTAAAGTAAGGGGAAAATTCATAAGATCAAAGGAGACGACTATGAAAAATGCATCGCTTCTGGCTCTGTCCGTCCTGTTTTTGACGATGAACACCTTTTCTCAGCCGGTGTTAGACGCAAAAAATTCCGACCCGCGAAAAATGGGATGGATGCAGGGCTTTCCTCCGGCAAAGGACAAGCTTCTTTCGGCAAAGGACGGCTCGTTTTTCACGTTTCCGGGGCTTCGTTACAGCGTCAATCACATGCGGGAATTCTATCCGACGCGACTTGTCGCCGCATCTGTGGGGAAGCATCACAAGTTCAAAATCAAGCTGGATAAAAAAATCGATGAACTCCGCTTCGTTCCGTGGGGAGAGACGGATTCCGTCACTTGGAAGGAATCCTTGGACAGGAACTATGTCGATGGAATTATCGTGCTGCACAAGGGTAAAATTGTCTATGAGGCTTACCCGGCAGGGCTTGCTCTGGAAGGGACTCATGCCGCCATGTCGGTGAGCAAGTCGTTTGCGGGAACGGTCGCTTCGATTCTCATTGCGGAAGGTGCGCTTGATACCGCAAAGCTTGTCTCGGAATATATCCCGGAATTGAAAGGCTCCGGCTTTGAAGGGGCGACCGTGGGACAGGTTCTGGACATGACGACCGCGATTCGCTATAGCGAAAACTACAACGATCCGAATGCGGAAATCTGGAAGTATTCGGCTTCGGGAAACCTGTTCCGAGCGGATTCCTATTCGGGTCCGAGAAATTATTACGAATACCTGCAGACCGTCCAGAAAATCCCGGGCAAGGAACACGGGGAAGAATTTGGCTACAAAACGATCAATACGGAGCTTATCGGGTGGATTCTTTCTCGCGTGACAGGGAAAAGCCTGGCGGATCTCGTTTCGGAAAAAATCTGGGTGCCGATGGGCGCGGAATATGACGGTTATTACCAGCTGGGCACGGACGGCATTGCTTTTGCCGGTGGAGGTTTCAACTTGAATCTGCGGGATATGGCGCGGTTCGGGGAAATGGTGCGCATGAGCGGCAAGCTCGGTGGAAAGCGGATACTTTCCGAAAAGGCTGTGGCGGATATTTCAAAGGGAGGCGATCCGAAAAAGTTTGAAAAAGGCGGCGAATATCCGTTGCTGCAGGGCTGGAGCTACCACAACATGTGGTGGATGACGAACAATGCGCACGGAGCGTTTATGGCGCGGGGCGTCCACGGCCAGGCGATTTATATCGATCCTGTGGCGCAGATGGTGATTGTTCGCTTTGCTTCGAATCCGCTTTCTTCGAACAAGTTCATCGACCCGATTTCGATTCCCGCCTACGAGGCTCTTGCCGCGTATTTTGTGAAGAAAAAATAGAGATAAACTTTTGGGAAACGTTAAGCGGGACACGGGACGATGTCATTCACTTGCTCACTACGATGTCATTCCCCGGCTTGTCCGCCGCGGCGGACGCAGACCGGGGAATCTCCTTTCAGAGATTACCGGGTCATACCCGGTAATGACATTTGAAGGGTCTATGCCTGGCAATGACAGTTAAGCTATAGCCATTCCTCCAGGATGACCGCTAGAAGAAAAAGTTCGCTTGGACGTCCCTCATCCCGTTTAACATCTCCCGCTTCCCTTTCATCGCATCCCGTATCCCGCTTCCCTTCAACAACTGATTCCTATATCCTGGTTCCTGAGTACTGTCTCCTAAATCCTGTTTCTCTTCAACGCCAAAAGCGTCACGCTGCAGAGGATGAAGATTATCCCGGCGACGAGTCGCGCGGAAAGCGTTTCGTGGAAAACGCCTACGCCGATGCAGACGGCAGTCAAGGGTTCAAGCGCTCCCAGAATGGCCGTCGGCGTGGAACCGATCGTCCGCAGGGCCTTTTGCATAAAGATGAGCGAGAGAAGCGATGGCATGAACGCAAGCTGGAAAAGCCAAGCGAACTCGTGCAGATTCTCGACAGGATGGATGGAATGTCCCGGGGCGCAGAGCGAATAAACGAGGAGGCAGAGAGCGCACACGGCAAAAATGTACATGTTCATTTTCAGGGCGCCGATAGGCTTTGGCATCCGGGCCGCGATGACGATATAAGTCGCATAAGTGAGAGAAGAAAAGAATACGAGCGCAATTCCCGCGGGGCTTAGCACGGAACCGTCGCCTGTGCGCATCAAAAGGACAACGCCCGAAATGGCGAGAAGAATCGAAACGACTGTTTTTCTCTGCAACTTTTCCTTGAAAAAAATCACCATGAAAACGGCGACCATGATCGGATAGGAAAAGAGAAGTGTCGAAGCGACGCCTGCATCCATAAAGAGAAAACTCAGGTAGAGGCAAAGCGCAGATGCGGCAAAGAGAAAACCCAAAAAGCCGATGTAGGGAATGTTTTCCCTGGGAATGCGAAAATTTTTTCGGAGAAGCAGAATGAAAAGCGCACTCAGAATCGAAGCTCCGGCGAACCGGTAAAAGAGAACGGAACCGGGGGTGAATCCCGCCTTGTATAGGTAGAGCGCTCCGAGAGGATTTGTACCGTAGCAGATGGCGGCAAGCGCACCATACAGAAAACCGCGATGTTGTGACTGCATGAATCCAAATATAGAAAGCCGGTTCTGCCGATTTAAATGTTATCTTTTGAAAAACTTCATCTAAGGAATCCTTATCATGACAAAATTTTTCGGTTGCATGGCTGGCGTCGCCTGTGCTCTCGCCCTTTTTGCCTGCGGAAGCGATTCTTCGAGCGGCCCTGGCGGAGACCTTCCGAGAATGAAAATTTCCATCGATGAATCGAACAAGATGATAATCTCGTATGATTATATCTCGTTTGATTTTTGCGCCTATGATTCTGTCGGGAATCGTTTTGACTGGAAAAAGGATGCCGTCGTTCTCAACTATACCTTGGTACAGCATTATCTTTTTCATGGGGATACGCTGGTATTCTTTTCTAAGGAAGGCACGAGCGTCTTTGTCGGCGGCAAGGCGAATACGATTTACGGAAGATGGAAAGGCCTGTATAATTGCTCATATGATGTGGATGAGGATGAAATCCAATGTCGCGATACCGATGCGGATCTTGAGGAGGGAAGTCATTATTTGATATTTCACAAGGACTATGCCGAAGCGGAATACATCGCTCCCGAAGTGTTTAACGACTATACAAATTCTGTGTGGATGCGCTTGTTCTATGAGGGGCTTCGGAAGCAAAGCTTTACGTTCCTGCCGAATTACATCTTTGTGGATGGTTCGGATTCCACGGAGTCCGAATGGAATGAGCCTGGGATCGAAGTAAAATCCCGGAGCAAGTCGAAAATTTCGTTCGCCTTTGGCGAGAAGAATGTTTCCATCGAATTTGCCGATGTGACCGGCGATTTCAGCGACTTTTCCTATACGGCAAATGTCCGGGTCGATGACAGGACATGCTCGCTTCAACATGCCTCGCTCAGGGTTACCGAAAATCTTTGTTCGGCAGAGAATGCGGACTACTTTGACATGGATGTGTTTGAAGATGAAGACTTGTCGATTGTCTATGCGAACGGTTACTATAAAAACAACGAAAAAGAATTTGTACAATGCCTTGAATCCGCCTTCGGCTTTGTCGCCGAAGTCGTTAAGGGAAATTCTGAAATTCTCTACAAAAAGCTTGAACGGGACGATGTTTCAATTCGTAAAGCGAACCGGAAGCGTCTGGAAAAAATTTTTCGGATCTTTTCCGGTTCGGTGAACTAGTTCGCAACTCTAGACCGAAAATAAAGCTCCGTAAATGCGGAGTCTTTTCTTTTGAAAAGCCAAATTTATTATCATTTGAAAAACTTCATCTAAGGAAACCTTATTATGACAAAATTTTTCGGTTGCGCGACCGGTGTCGCCTGTGCGCTCGTCCTTTCTTCTTGCGGAAGCGATTCTTCGAACGGTCCCGGTAGCGATGTTTCGAAGACGAAGATTTCCATCGACGAATTAAACCGGACGATTACTTCGTATGAGAACGAATCGTACGATTTTTGCGTCTATGATTCCGTCGGGAACCGTTTTGACTGGAAAAGGAATATGGTGACGGAACTTGATACGTTTGAAATCCATTATCTTTTCAAGGGCGATACGCTAGTGCTTTTTGAAGAGGGGGACGAAGGGATCGTCCTTGTCGGCGGCAAGGCGAATTCGCTATACGGAACATGGAAAGATCTGAAATTTTGCGACTATGATTCCGATGTGGATGAAATCGATTGCGCCAATGTAAGCGATTTTTCGAATATTTATTACCAGATTACGTTCCACAAGAATTTTGTAGAAACTGAAGTCGTGTATCCATCTCTACTCGGTGACTATACGAATTCAGTTTGGATGAGTTATTTTTATGATGGATTAAATGCCAAACGCATTTCTTTCAATCCGCGATATGTTTTTGTATCGGATACGGTTTCTGCAGAAATGCTTCAGGAACTCGGCATCGAAATCAAGTCCCAGAGCAAGTCCAAAATTTCATTTGTCTTTGGCGAGAAGAATGTTTCTGTCGAATTTGCCGATGTGACGGGTGATGCCCATAATTTTTCCTATACGGCGAATGTCCTGGTCGATGACAAGACCTGTTCGCTATTGCTTGCAAGCACCAATGAGGTTTCCGAAAATCTTTGTTCGATAGAAAATGCCGATTACTTTGATTTGGAAGAATACGAATCTTCGGATTCCTCGTTTGTCTATGCAAATCGTTACGCTAGGGACAATACGGATGAATTTTTTGAATGCCTGAATGCGGCATTCGGCTTTGTCGGTGAAACAGTCGATGGAGACATAAGCCTCTATAAAAAGCAAGACCGGGCTTCGATTCTTGATGCGAACTGGAATCGCATGGAAAGAATCGCCCGGAAACTTTCCGGTTCTGTAAACTAGTCGCCCGAAAAAGAATAGGCGAAAAAAGGAAGGCTCCGCATTTGCGGAGCCTTCCTTTTGAATTTTTAAACTTCGGAAAGAAGCCTAGAAATTACTTGGTGATGACGCGGGCCATTTCGCAAACCTTGTTGCTGTAGCCCCATTCGTTATCATACCAGGCGCAAACCTTCACAAAGGTCGGGTCGAGCTGGATGCCAGCCTTGACGTCGAAGAT
>JBNMGX010000019.1:0-16048 GCA_050872465.1 Hallerella sp. | reverse complement strand
CATAATGAGGTCGCAATCGAGAAGCGCCTTGTTCGCGTAGGCTGTTCCGTGCATCCCGAGCATCCCGAGCGAAAGCGGGTGCGTTTCGGGGAAGGCGCCGAGGCCGAGCAGCGTTTCGACGACAGGAGCGTTCAGTTTTTCGGCGAGTTCCTTCACCTGTCGGGAAGCGTTCGAAATGATCGCTCCGTGGCCGACGAGGAGAAGCGGTTTTTTCGATGCCTTGAGAAGGTTTGCCGCCTTTTCAATCGCAGCGGAGTCTGCGTAGGTCGGAATCTTGTAGCCCGGGAGGTCAAGCTCGTCCGTGTATTTTGCCGTGCAGGCGTTTGCGAGAACGTCTTTGGGCAGGTCGATAAGCACGGGACCCGGACGCCCGGTACTTGCGATGTGGAAAGCTTCCTTGACCGCCCGCGGGAGGTCGTTCGGATCCTTGATTAAAAAGGAATGTTTGACCGCCGCGAAGGTCATTCCGCTCGTATCGCATTCCTGGAAAGCGTCTTTTCCGAGGTTCGGGGTGGTCGTCTGGGCGGCGAGAACGACGAGCGGAGAGGAATCCATCAAGGCTGTATAGATGCCTGTAAATGTGTTCGTTGCGCCTGGACCGCTTGTGACTAGAACGACGCCGACTTTTCCCGTGGCGCGGGCGTAGCCGTCTGCCATGTGCGTTGCGCCCTGTTCATGGCGCGAAAGAACCATCTTGATGCCCGAGTCGAGAATGGCATCGAAAAGGGGAATGGCGGAGCCTCCTGGATATCCGAAGATTGTATCAACGCCTTCGCGTTTCAGACAATCAAGAATCACTTGTGCACCGCTTAATGCGTGGTTTGTCATAACAGTTCTCAATCAAGTTTTGTTGTTTTGATGAACGTAATATAGGAAATAAAATTTAGCCTGTCAATGCGTTTTGTGAAAAATAATCGAATTTTTGAAATTTTTGAATTTTAATTTTTCCTATTTTCTGCGAAAGTTGAACAAGATTTTGAAAAGTTTTTAGATTGAGCGATTTTTTATTTTGAAAAATTGTGGCTATCTTTGCAAAATGAACGGATATGAAAATTTTTATGACTAAAAAATGGAGCTTTTTCGTTAAATTTTCAAATTTTAAATTGAACAGTGATAAAAAATGGACTTTTTTTTGAAAAATCTTAAAATATTTCATTTTTAAATAAAAGTAGATAAAAATGGCTTTGGAGCGTTATAAAAGGTGATCTGACTTTTTAGGAGAATCGAATGCTTGTATGTGACAAAAAATCCCTTCCGAGGGAACGTCTGGCAAGTGATGGCCCGGAATCCCTTTCTACTTCGGACCTACTCGCCTTGATTCTAGGGCGGGGGACAGCGGAAAAAAATGTCTTTGCCCTTTCCGATGAACTCGCCGAGTTTCTTTCGAAAGCGGCCCGCCGCCCGACCTTGGAAGAACTTTGCCAAATCAGCGGTCTCGGACGCGCCAAGGCTTCCCAGATTTTGGCGTGTCTGGAACTTTCAAGCCGGTTCTTCTTGGGATCGCGGATGACGAACGTGACGTCTCCGGGGGCGCTTTTGCCGCATTTGGCTTTTCTCAAGTTCCGCCGGCAGGAATGTTTTGTCGCGGTTTCGCTGAGCAGCTGCAACGGAATCCTAGGCGTCCATCTGGTGACTTCGGGGCTTGCCGATCGCACGCAGGTCCATGCGCGGGAAGTTTTTTCCGAAGCGATTCGGGACCGGGCTTGTAGCATCATCGTGGCGCACAACCATCCGTCTGGTTCCCTGGTCGCTAGCGAGGAAGACAAGAAAGTGACGCGGTCGCTTTGCGATGCCGGTCGGATGCTTGAAATTCCCGTTTTAGACCATTTGATCGTATCTTTTCGAGGCTATGCCAGTTTAAAAAGGGAATTCCCGGAACTGTTTTCGTTTCGTTGAGCGGAACTTGGCACGCTGTCGTTCCTTTTGCTCGCTACAAAGTCATTCTCCATGTCATTTCCGCGCTCCTTTATACTGTCATTCTCCGGCTTGTCCGGGGAATCCCTTTTCAGAGATTATCGGGTCACGCCCTGTATTCAGAACTTAGTTGAGAGATCTTAGAGCTTAGAATAGTGGACGTCTAAGTTTAGGGATTAGGGAATAGTCCGCTCAGGCGTCCCTCTTCCCGTGTCCCGCATCCCATTTTACTACTGATTCCTGTCTCCTGATTCCTGACTTCTGTCCACTATCAACTAACCACTGACCACTAATCACTAGCCACTGATTTTTGTCAACTAGCAGTTCGTTAAAACGTCAATTCCGCATTCCTAATTCCGAATTCCTCATTCCTGTCTCCTGTCTCCTGATTCCTGACTTCTGTCGACTATCCACTAGCCACTACCAACTAATTCCTGACTCCTGTCTCCTGATTTCTGATAACTTTCGACTATCCACTAAGCTTAGACAACGCTCCGACCGCCATTTCCCCCTTTTTATCCGCTTGTTATGTAAAAATGCGGAAACGAAGTTGCTTTGAAACATATCGGAAAAGACAAAAAAGTTTTTTCTAACTATCTTTTGTTAGGATTAGGCTCGTTTTTCGGGCTGAAGAGGATTGGTTTTAAAGAAGGAGAACCAATGAATAAATGCATCAAATGTCTGGCCCTTCTGGGGTTATCGGTTTCGCTTGCCTTTGCGCACGAGACCTTTAACAAGAATGGGCAGCTCGGTTTCGACAAAACCTACTCGGCGAAGTCGATGAAGCACGGTCAGCTTGGCATCACTCTTTTAGGGGATGTCTCGAATGATGGCGGCGTTTTCGACTCCTATATGTTTAACAGATATTCAAAAAATGGTCAGCAGTTGAATGACGAACTGGATCAGTTTATCGGGCTTAGCGGCTATTTTGGCATGTCGTTCGGCATGTTCGAAATCGTGGATGTCGCTATCATGCTCCCGGTCTATTACGACCAGCTGGAATTCAAGAATTCCGATGCGGCAAAGCAGGGTTACCTGGGAAATCTCCGCACGACGCTGAAATTCCGCGCACCGCTTCCCGAGGACCAGCTCTTTGACATTGCGCTTATCCTCGGAGCGGACTTCCCGACGACGGACGCTTCGAAGCGCGGCTCCTGGGTCCGCGAACCGGATTACATCAACTTGAACCAGTTGAACAGCTACGCCTTCGGGTCGAACAACTCGATTTTCCGTATCACCGCTGCCGCGACGATGGATCTTCGCAAAATCGATGCGGCCCCGCTTCTTTTCCACGTAAACGGCGGTTACCGTTTTACTGTCGGCAATGACGACTATCCCGGTTTCTATTCCGTTGCGTTCGGCATGGAACTCTATCCGCTTTCGGTCGTATCGATCTTCGGTGAATATTATATGGATATCGCCGACGGAGACTACGAAGCGATCAAGGAGCTTTCGATGAACGAAGCTTCGGTCGGTCTGGTGTTTCACATCGGGAACCATCTGGACCTCCAGGTCGGCGGTCATTTTGCGATTTCGAAGGATTATTCCCTTCCGGTTCGCGGTGGAAACGGAAATGATGGCGGAAATGGCAATATGCCTTGGGTCTCCAAGGTCCGTACGACTCCTTCCGCTTACGGCTTTGGCGGCATCACCTGGTCTGGATTCCTCATCGATCCGGATAGAGACGGTGACGGCGTTCCCGATGACCAGGACAAGTGCCCGGATGAACCGGGTGACAAGCGCAACGACGGCTGCCCCTGGCCGAATCCCGACCTCGACGAAGATGGCGTTTGCGATTCCTGGGTTGCCGAAAAAGGCTTGAGCGCCGAGTTCGCCGAGATTTGCGAAGGCATCGACCAGTGCCCGAACGAACAGGGTGCCGGTGCGGATGGTTGCCCGCTTGACAATCCGGATGTGGATGGCGACGGCGTTTGCGATCCTTGGGTTGCCCAGAAGAATATGCTTGACAAGTTTGCCGGCGTCTGTTCCGGTATCGACGAATGCCCGAACCAGGCCGGTCTCCCGGCGTTCAACGGCTGCCCGAGCAAGGATCCGGATCCGGATGGCGACTCGATCTGCTCTCCGTGGGTGACGGATGAAGGCCGCCTGGCCGATTTTGCGAATGTCTGCAAGGGCTACGACATGTGCCCGGGTGAAGCGGGTCCTGTGGCGAACAAGGGCTGCCCGTGGCCCGATCCGGATGTCGATGGCGACGGTCTCTGCGATGCGTGGGTGACGGAAAAGGGTCTCGGCTACTTCTTCGAAAATCCGACCGATCCGAACGTGAAGCAGTGCAAGGGCGTCGATAAGTGCCCGGCGGAATACGGTCCGATCGAGAACGATGGCTGCCCGCTTGGAAATCCGGACGTGGATGGCGACAGCGTTTGCGATCCTTGGGTCTCCGAAAAGGGAATGCTCGATGATTACAAGAGCGTCTGCACGGGCGTCGATAAGTGCCCGAACGAAGCGGGACCGCTTGCGACGAACGGTTGCCCGACAGAAGATCCGGATGTGGACCATGACGGTGTTTGCGATCCTTGGGTGACACAGAAGGGAATGCTCGATGTGTTCAAGGATGTCTGCACGGGTCTCGACAAGTGCCCGTATGATTCCGGCTCTGTGAAGAACAACGGTTGCCCGCTTGACAATCCTGACTCGGATGGAGACGGTGTTTGCGATCCTTGGGTGACGCAGAAGGGCATGCTCGACATGTTCAAGGACAAGTGCACGGGTCTCGACAAGTGTCCGTATGAAGCGGGTGATCTCGCTGCCGACGGATGCCCGGTCGAGGAAATCAAGCTGGAAGTCTTCTTTGCAAGTGGCAAGTCCAAGCTTACCGCGAACTCGAAGAGAACGCTCCGCGAACTGGCGAAGGACCTGAATAAGAAGGAACGCAAGAACGAGCGTTACCAGATCTTGGGTTACACCGACGACCGCGGTAAGGAAAGCGCGAACCTGAAGCTTTCCCAGAAGCGTGCCGAAGCGGTTCGCACCGAACTGGTGAAGAACGGTGTGGATTCGAGCCGTCTCGAAGCGATCGGTAAGGGTGAAGCCGACCCGATTGCGGATAACAGCACCGCGGAAGGACGTGAAATGAACCGTCGCATCATGATGAAGCGCGTCCAGTAAGCAAGCCTTACAAAATTGAAATAAAATCTCCGGGCAATCCGTCCGGGGATTTTTTTTGTTGCCGTTCCGATATGTCGGGGAAAACCGTCGATTGCTATATTGACGATATGGACGCCTATATTTTTCAACATGTAGAATTTGAAGGTCCCGGAGCGATCCTTCCGTATCTGGAATCGAGAAATTTCCGGATCCATTTTGTGAAGCTCTATGCAGGAGACGTCCTTCCTTCTCCAGAAAAAGTGGATTTCGCTGTTTTGATGGGCGGCCCGATGAGCGCCTTGGATGAAGACAAATATCCTTATCTCGCTTTGGAAAAGCAACTTTGCAGGGAAGTGTTTGCCTTGAAAAAGCCTCTGCTAGGAATTTGCCTCGGGGCGCAGATTATCGCGAATGCGTTTGGCGCGGCGATTCGGAAAAATCCGGAAAAGGAAATCGGCTGGTTTCCGGTGATTTTTGAAAACGGCTTGTCGATGGAGGCTTTTCACTGGCATGGGGAAACTTTCGACATTCCCGAGCTGGCAACTCCTTTGGCGTATAGCGCTGCTTGCAAAAACCAGGGCTTTCGGCTCGGTCGAATCGTCGGGTTGCAATTCCACTTGGAAACGACAAGGGAATCGATGAATGCGATTCTCGAAAACTGTTCGGATGAGCTGGAAACTGCATTGGCGCTTCACGGTTCATTTGTGCAGACGAAACGGGAAATTCTGGAACAGGGAAAAATTTCGATCCCGCAAGCGAATGCGGTTTTGGTAGAACTTTTGGACGCAATTCTCGAGAGGTAAATCAAATGGACAAGCTTTTGGCTTTTGACGCGGAACATCTCTGGCATCCCTATGCATCTCTCCGAAACACTCCGGCCCGCTTCCTTGCCGCTTCGGCGAAGGGAACGCGAATTCGGACCGCTGACGGTCTAGAACTTATCGATGCCGTTTCGAGCTGGTGGTGTGTCGCGCACGGTCATAACGCTCCCGAAATCGTCGAAGCGATCCGTCGGCAGAGCGAAAAGATGTGCCATGTGATGTTCGGAGGCTTTACGCATGAACCGGCGATTGAACTAGGACAAAGGCTTGTCCACTTTTTGCCGAAAGGCCTGGACCGGATTTTCTATGCGGATTCGGGATCCATCGCTGTAGAATGCGCAGCGAAGATGGCTGTGCAATACCAATACGCACAAGGTCATGCGGAACGCTCCAAGCTGGTCGCTCTCAAGGGCGGTTATCATGGGGATACCGCCGGAGCGATGGCCCTGAGCGATCCCGATGGGATGCATGTCCTTTTCCGCGGAATCATGCCGAAACATTATTTTGCCGAACGCCCGAACTGCCGCGCCGACGGAGCGTGGGACGATTCCGATTTCGAATCGATGGAAAAGGTTGTTGCCGAGCACGAAAGGGAAATCGCCGCGGTGATTTGCGAACCGGTTTTCCAGGGCGGAAACGGCATGTGGCTATATCATCCGGGTTACTTGAAACGCTTGCGGAAGCTTTGCGACGAAAAGGGGATTCTCCTGATTCTCGATGAAATCGCTTCGGGCTTTTATCGGACCGGGCCGCGCTTTGCGATGGAACATGCGGAAATCCTGCCGGATATTTTGTGTGTCGGAAAGGCGCTTACCGGCGGAAGCATTACGATGGCCGCTTGCGTGGCGTCCGAACATGTCGCAGAGGCGATTACAAACAGCAAAATTTCGGCGTTTATGCACGGTCCGACCTATATGGCGAATCCGCTTGCCTGCGCCGCGGGAATCGCTTCGCTCTCCTTGTTCGAATCGAGGAATTACCGGTCAGCGGTCGCCCGTATCGAAAAGCGTCTCAAGGAAAATCTCTTGCCGCTGAGAACCTTGGAAAATGCGGCGGATGTCCGCGTGCTCGGAGCAATCGGCGTTCTGGAACTCAAGGCGAAACCTTCGTCGGAGGATATTCTCCGCGTCATTCGGGAAACGGGCATCTGGCTCAGACCTTTCTGCAACTATGTCTATACGATGCCGCCGTTCATTACGACGGATGCGGAACTCGACAGGATTTGCGAAGCGATTCGTCTAATCGGGGAATGCGAACCTGCGCCCGCTATCGAAGGCGATGACGAGTTCCACGAATAAATTTTTCCGGTTAGCGTTATCTGGAAACGGAGAACTTTTGGATTTTGCTGTAAAACTTTCCGTGGAACTTGAGCAGATAGATTCCGCTGGAAAGATTTAACGGAACATCTTCTTCCGAAAAATCCAGCCTTTTTTGGAAAAGCCTTTTCCCGCGAATGTCAAAGATTTCGATGCGCTGAGCACCGGCGATGTGTAGCCGATTTTTTCCGATAGAGATGGAAAAATTTTCCCGGGTTGCGCCTAGCGGGATGGCGGCTATATTTTCGGACAGGATGAATTTCCCGATATAGTTGGAGCCTGTTTCTTTGTCGAAATAGCTGGAATCGTTGGCAAACCGGATAACATGGTAATTTTTGTCTGTTCTGTAATCGCCAAAATGGGAAAAGCGGAGAAAGACTTTCCATTTGCCGAAAGGGATGTTCTTGGGGAGCGTCACCGAAAGTTTCAGTTTGGGCGGGGAAATTTCCGTCGGGTTGATGTCGAGCGGAAGTTCTAGAACCGTGCTGTCCTTTTGTTCGCTTTTTAAGACAAGGCTAGCCTTTTTGACCATGAGGTTCTTGCCGAATCCGACGTTTTGAATCTTAACGTTTGCGAGTAGCGTTCCGCCGTTTCCGACGGAGTCGAGCATCAGTGAGGAGCGGACGACAAAGCGGTATCCCAGATGGTCGCGGATGTATTCATATCCTGTCGATTTCATTCGGTATTCCGGGTCGAGGCCTTTGAAAAGCGCGGTGTCCATGTTGTGGTATTTGTTGAAATTTCCAAAACCGTTTAGGTAGGATGTGTGGGTGCGGAAGCCTTCGTAGGACATGTATTCCGCCGTGTTGAGTGGAGGCCGCTTGGTCGTGTCGTTATAATTGTACACAAAGTCTCCACCGTATGGAGAATCGCCCGATTCGAGCCATTCGAGAAAATGTTCGCGGGAAAGCGGCGCTTTTCCCCAGCCGACTGTTCCGAGGTCGTTGTCGCTTCCCAGGTAGCCGTCGTTATAGATGCCGATGCGCTTCATGAAAGGGCTTCGCGCTTTTGCGGAATCCTGGAAACGTTTGGAATGAATATCGAAATCGGGAAATGTCGGCCAGCCTTCTATCGTTTTATCTTTTAGTCCCATGTAGGCGGCGACGGAATAGGGATTGCGCATTCCTACGCGGATTTCCTGACTTGAGTTTTCGAGAAAGACGCGGAGCGCTTGGGCATGGTCTTCGTTGGAGCCGCTTCCCGTCTGTTCGCCGCAAGTCCCGAACATTCCCAGTTCGACAAAGTGGATGATGTCTTCGTAGCCTTTGTAGGCTTCGGCAATCTGCTTTGCATGTGTGAGAATCATTTCGAGCGGCGGGTCCTGTTTGCCGTAACAGTTCATGTCGTAAGAAACCCGGATGACGCATGTGCCGTTTCGGCGGCGGAGAGAATCGAGGACGATGTGCAGGCTTTCGATGGCGTAGCTGTCGAGCGGGGAGGTCTTTCCGAATGTCGTATCTGCGGGATTCCTGCTTTTGTCGATGGCGA
Organism: Hallerella sp.; assembly: GCA_050872465.1. Lineage (GTDB taxonomy): Bacteria > Fibrobacterota > Fibrobacteria > Fibrobacterales > Fibrobacteraceae > Hallerella. The sequence continues at coordinate 7,401 of JBNMGX010000019.1, read as the reverse complement.
TGATCGCATTATCGGAAAACGGTCCGATATCGACCAGGAATCGCATAAAGTCCGAGAAAACGATTGCTTGCCTGAGATCGACGAGCTTTCCGGGATGCAGACGGAAGCCTTTGTGGGAAGCCAACCCACGGCCCGGATTGTCGAGTTTTAGCCGATGATCGCTATAGTCGAGATTCTGTTCGACGAGCGATACCGCTGAAGCGTTTCCAAAGGCGAATAAGGCGAAGAGTAAAAAGATTTTTCCCATAAGACCATCCTGCGACAGAAGCCGCATTGGTGAAATCTATATAAAAAGGCGATTTAAGAATTTTTAAATTTTCGACATGAAAAACGGTTATTTTGTAACGGCGACCGGCACCGATGTCGGGAAAACCTTTGTCACGGGGCTATTGGTCAAGAAGTGGCGGGATTCGGGAATCGATGCTGGCTATTACAAGGCTGCGCTCAGCGGCGCGGAATTTCGGAATGGTCGCTGGGTGGCGGGCGATGCGGATTATGTGAAAAGAACGGCGGGGCTTTCGGACAGGCAGGAAGAGCTCGTGAGCTATGTCTATCGGGAGGCGGTTTCTCCGCATCTCGCTGCGCGGAAGGAAGGAAATCCGGTGGAACTTTCGACGGTGAAGCGGGATTTCGAATCGGCGTTGAAGCGGCACCGTTTTGTCTTTGTCGAAGGCAGCGGGGGAATCATCTGCCCGATCCGCTACGATGTGGACGGTAACGGCTCGCTTGTCGGGGAAAAAATTTTCCTCGAAGACATCATGAAACTCTTGAATCTTCCGCTTTTGGTTGTCACCACGGCTGCGCTAGGCTCCATCAACGCGTGCGTCTTGACTGTCGAATACGCGAAAGCGCGGAATCTGAAAATCCGCGGAATCCTCGTGAACCGTTACGGTGACAGCGGAAACCTGGAAATGGAAGACGATAATATTTTGATGATGCAAAAAATCACCGGCCTTGAAATCCTCGCAAAGATAAAGACCGGTGACAGGGACTTGGGAGTTTCTCCGTTCTGATTCCTTCTAATTTTTAGAACGCCAGATTCCGATGAGGCTGCGGTTTGGGCGGAGCGTGAGCCAGAATGTCGGACCGATGAGAATCAAGTCTCGGATGAGAGCCGTCCACGCTTCGGACTTGCTCTGAGCGCCTTCGAGTTCAAAACACCCACAGGTGATGCCGAGGTCGAGAGCGAGCGCCCAGGCGAGCGCGATGATGAACGAGACGAACATCCAGAAAATGGCGAGAGCGGATTCCTTTGCAAAAGGCGTAACGATTAGCGCAAGGCCAAACCAGAATTCAAATTGCGGATAAACTAAGCTGAAAAGATTGTTGATGAAATCGGGCAGAAACTGGTATTGGGCAACGAGAACGGCGAATCCTTTCGGGTCCTGGATTTTGAAGATGCTCGCCGAAATGAAGAATCCTCCGATGCCGATGCGAAAGAGAGTTTCAAGTCCTTTGAGCGTAAATTCCCGGTCCTTTCTGTAGGCGGGAATGACAGCGAGAATGGCGATTAGCAGTGCGCCGATTCCGACATGAAGATTGTATTTCCAGATTTTTGGAAATTTTTCGATGAGCGATCCATAGTCGGTAAAGGTGAGGAACGATTCCGGGAAGGAAACCTCGGCGATGCAGACCGAAACGAAAAATGTCGCGACGAGCAGGAGAATCCCTGAAAAAAGATGACGCTTCATGGCTTACTCCGGTTTGGCGAGAACTTCCTGGGTGCCGAACCATTCGACGGATTTGTCGTCGCTCACGCGCAGGTTGTTGATGATGGCGAGCGCGATGCAGAAAGCGGCGAAGAGGAAAAGAAATTTCCAATGGAAACTTTTGATGTAGGCGAAAAGTTTTTCTTTCATGGGATGAATTTACAAATATTTCCCGGGAATAGTTCTTTTTGAGAAAAGTTCTAAAATGGAAAAGACGCCGGAATTTTCGGCGTCTTTTGGATATATCAGCGGAGGTTCAGGGAAAAAGGTTTTTCGCCTCGGATTTTTCCCAGATAGCGACCGCTCGGGATGGATAGATGTATCGATTGGTTGCCCGGTTGGATGGAAATTTTCAGTGTGCGGTTTCCGAGCATATCGAAAATTTCCAGGACAGCTGTTTTTGTCGAATGAACCAGAAGTTCTCCGTTGCTGAAACTTCTGACGGAAAATGCTTGTTCCGAAACTTTTGGGATGGCGGTTGTGCTGCTTGAACTGCTTGCTCCCTGTGCGTTGCAGAGAGGCTTCGGACTCGCGACAATGCCGACCCAGCCGTTGTTTTCATACGCGTTGATTTCACCGTCTGTGACATAGACGTAATATCCGCCGTCTTTCCTTTCTGGCTTTGTATTGTAATTGCAGTCGTTCCATTCCGAACCGCAGGTATTGGATTCGCCGTTGATCGTTACCGTTGAATTTAACGCAGGCTGGATGATTTCAAAATCTTCGATATACAGGCATTCGCCGGAAGCGGGAATATTGTCAGTGTTTCCGGAAACATCGGCAAACTCAATTCCTCCGCAAAATGCGGGGTCGTAATCGTCGCAGGTTGGATTGGCGGGGAGCGCAGAACTGCTGGACGAAGCGTTTGAACTGGAGGAGGTTTCCGTTTCGCAGGAATTTCCGATGCACAGGATGTTTTTCGTAATTTTGGCGCTTCCCTTGGCGGTTCCCGTGTTTCCTGTGTAGGATTCGACTTTCATGGCGACTTCGTAAAGTTCGTTCATCGGCATTCCGGCTTTTGCCCATTCGGAAAAATGCTTGGAAACGGAAACGCGCCCGCTTGTTCTGTGGCTGCTTGTTTTTGCTGGGTAGCTGAAGTATTGCTTGAAGTTTCCGTTGCCGGTCAGCATGGGCTGGCCGATTCGGTCGCATTCGGTAAAGTTGTATTCGATGCCGTCGATGGTCGCCGAGCCTTTTTGTTTGCAATTGGTTCCCTGTGTCGCGGAATTGTAGCTTCCCCTGTCCTGGATGATATAATATTCGATCTGGTCGGAAAAGTTTGCGGGCTGTGTTCCCTGGGCGAAATAGCCCCAGCCATATATGCCTAGCATCTTGACATTGTCGGAAGAGCTCCAGGTCGCTTCAAAATCGATCGAAATGTTGCCTACCGAAGAGACTGTCTCGTTGTTCTTGAATTTTTTCCCTGCACGAGAAAGTACGTTTACGGTTCCGCTCCATTCCGCTTCGAATGTTCCGCCGTTCTTCGGATTTGCGTTTGCCGGGATATTGAGCGTCGCGTTTCCGACCCCGTCCTGGCTCCACAGCTCATAATCGTAGTTATAGACCGTTCGCATTTGCTGGGATGTGCCGTTGCTGCATGTGAGAACTTGGGCGTGGGTGGCGATGCATCCGATTCCTAGACAAAGCAATAGCTTTTGAAAAATGTTCATGGAAAATCTCCTTCTTCCTGTTTTAAAATATCCGAAGAAATCTCTCAGCGTATCGGCAAGAAATAAAAAGTGTTGTAGTTTGTTGTAATTTTTGCTGAAAACCGGTAGCTCGCTTTGCGCTTTTCTATTTTATTTCCGAGGTTTCTTATGTCGTTTATTGATTTAGCCAAGAATCGTTACAGCTGCCGTTCGTTTAGCGAAAAAGCGGTGGAAAAGGAAAAACTGGAATCGGTTCTCGAAGCGGGCCGCATCGCTCCGACGGCTACCAATTCCCAACCTGTTCACGTGAGAGTCCTGAAATCTCCCGAAGCGATTGGAAAGATTCGTGAACTTACCCGGATGGCATATAACGCACCGGTCGTGTTGATGGTCTCCTACGACAAGGCGAAAAGTTATCGGGCTTCGAAATATGGCGATGACCACGATTGCGGGCCGGAAGATGCAAGCATTGTCACGACGCAGATGATGCTCGAAGCGACCGACCTAGGCTTGAATACGCTCTGGGCGAGAGGTTTCCATGCGGAAACAATCGAAAAGGCTTTTGGATTTTCGGAAAACGAAAAGCTCGTCTGCTTACTCGATCTAGGCTATGCGGAGCCGGTTCACGGCGGTCCTTCGCCGAGACATTCCGTGCGAAAGCCCCTTTCGGAATTCGCTTCGGAACTTTGATTGCTTTGTGTGAATTTGTGGAAAGCCATCCGCTAGAACCCTTCTTGCCAAAAGGCGCAAAGATTTTGATGCTCGGCAGTTTTCCGCCGCCGAAGAATCGCTGGTGCATGGATTTTTACTATCCGAATTTCAACAACGACATGTGGCGGATTTTAGGAAAAGTCTTTTACGGCGAAATGGATTACTTTATATGCAAACAGGAAAAACGTTTTGATAAGGAAAAAATCGTCGCCTTTTTGACGCATATGGGAATCGGAATCTACGATGCGGCGGAGAGTGTGAACCGCTTAAGGGGAAACGCTTCGGATGCCTTTCTGGAAGTGGTATCTCCGACGGATTTGAAAAAACTGCTCGCGAGGATTCCCGAATGCCTGGCGATCGTAACGACCGGAACGCTTGCGACGAAAACGGTTGCGGAAACATTTCTCGTCGAAGCGCCTCCTGTCGGAGGCAAGGTTTCCTTCTATCTAGAAACGAAGAAAATTACTTTGTACAGAACACCGAGTTCCAGCCGGGCCTATCCGCTGGCTTTTGAAAAGAAAGTCGAAGCGTATCGGCAAATGTTTGCGGATGCGAAGATTCTTCGGTGAACTTGTACGTATTCTAGAACTGGAAGTAGATAAACGGCGGGGAATCCGCACTGGAAAACTGGTAAATGACAAAGCATGCAAAGACGGTAAAGAGGATTATCGCCCATTGGGGAAGGCTTGCGAAGAGAATCCGGTAAGCGCGTTTGAAATTGTCCGGCAACCAGTGAATCGCCATGCCGAGGAGAAAGACCAGAATAATGGAAAGGTGCTGGTAAGCCATTTGCGGAACGAGCGAAAAATTCCAAGGCGTCCCGATTTGGTGAATCATGTTGCGTGCGGTTTCCCAGGCGACTTCGTTGGCTTCCGCCGGGTCAAGATTGGAACCGGAACGGAAAAAGAGCCGCGTGGAAGTAATGAAGATGAATGTGAGGAGAACGTTCCAGACGAACTTGAGCCGGGGCAAAGGCCTGTTTGAAAAAAGCCTGTAGATCATGCTCGCATAGATTCCAAAGAAAATGATTCCGCACCAGACACAGGCGATTCCCCAGAGGGGTTCGTAGCGGAACTTGCAGAGAAGGGCAAAGGTCGCGGCGAGGAGGAACATTAGGACAGCGCGGACTTCGATTTTCTGCTTGCTCCATTGCGTGTTTAAAATCATGCCGATTCCATTTAACCCTCCCCAAATGATGAAGTTCCAGCTGGCGCCGTGCCAGAGACCTCCCATTAGCTGCGTGATCATCGCGTTGGTGTGCTTGGCGATGGTGCGCCTGGAATCGGGTCTGAAAAATCCCCAAAGCGCAAGCGCGATGAAGAGGATTCCGAGTGCGCAGGCGACGACTACGCTTCCCGACAGGAGAATCGCGATTGCCGAGATGACGTATGTCCAGAAGAAGGTTCCGAAGCTCGCTTTGCGGTTTCCGCCGAGGGGAATGTAGAGATAGTCCCTGAGCCAGCGCGAAAGGGAAATGTGCCAGCGATGCCAAAATTCAGAAGGCTTGTCTGCCTTGTAAGGGGAATTGAAATTTTGCGGCAGGTGGAATCCCATCAGGAGAGCGACGCCTGTCGCTATATCCGTGTAGCCGGAAAAATCCGCATAGACTTGGAGCGAGTAGGCAAACAGCGCTAGGAGATTTTCGAATCCGGTAAAGAGCAGCGGAGTCTCGAAAACGCGATCGACGAACTGTGTCGCGAGAAAATCGCTCATGATGATTTTTTTCGCGAGACCGTTCAGAATCCAGAAAATGGCGAGGCCGAAGGCGCGACGGGAAAGAAAGTAAGGACGATGCAGCTGGGGGATGAATTTATCCGCCCGTATAATCGGGCCTGCGACAAGCGCCGGGAAAAATGTCAGGTAAAAACCGAAGTCAAAAAAATTGGAAATCGGTCGAATGGTTCTTTTATAGACATCGACAATGTAGCTGATCGCCTGGAACGTAAAAAAGGAAATGCCGACGGGAAGGACGATTTGATCGACCAGTGAATTTGTGTGTAAAAAGCGGTTGCTCGCCGCAGCGAAGAAGTTATAGACTTTTAAATCGATTCCAAAAAGCTGGTGCAGGACATCGAGGAAAAAGTAGGCGTATTTGAAATAGCCGAGGGTGAAAAGATCGATGGAAACAAGTGCCGCAAGCAGGAAAATCCTTGGAGCCGTTTTTTGGAAATTTTCGAGAATCCGACCTCCGAGAAAATTGGCGGAGACGCAAAAAATCAAAAGCAGCAGGTAGCTACCGCTCGTCTTGTAGTAAAAGAACAGGCTTGCAAAAAAGAGGAACGCGTTGCGCAACATGATTTTGCTGTGCAGGCAGGAAAACAGCGCAAAGACTACCGCGAAGAAAGCCCAGAAATAAAACTGCGTAAAGAGAAGAGGCTTTGACGGGTCAAAGAAAAATGCGCTTTGGAGAAAACTTTCAAGAAAATTCATCTTTTTTTCTCCATCGATTTTAAAAATGCGGAATCCGGGAAAATTACTTCGCGGAGAGCGTCAAAGAAAAGATCTCCCAAAAGTTCATAGCCGGAATTTTTGAAGTGAACGCGATCCTTTTTCGCATAATCGGCGGCGACCCAGGAATCAATGGACTGAAAACCGCCCATTACTTTGTACATATTCCAGAAACCGCCTTTGTATTTTTTGGCGAGTTCAAAGTTCGCCTGGGCGACTTTCTCGCCGTTTTTATTCGGCTTGTTCGTCTTGGTGAAATAGCTGTCGTTGTTGGACATAAAAAGCAGAGCCGCTTTGGGGGAGACTTTTCGGATGCGGTATATCAAGGTGTCGTAGCGAGCCTTGAACAGCTCGGAATCGAAATTTTCCACATTCGCATCGTTGATTCCGATGGAAAAGATGACGAGGTCCGGCGGTGAAAAATCCAGGTCGCGCTCCAAATCCTGGAGGGAAAGGTACGCTTCGAGTCCCGCACCGTTTACGCCGATGGAATTGTAGGTGAGTCCAGGAAGAGAATCGGAAAGGAAAATCCCCGTGAGCGTGAAAGTCGGGAGATTTTTGTAAAAGTTTGAATCGGCGAAGAGCGCTTCCCTTCCCAATGAATCGAGCTTTCCAAGCGTGTCGCGGATGGCGAGTTCCGCTGCGGAATTTTTCCAGGGAAACGTAAAAATCAGGGAGTCGGCTTTGCGGGGAATTTCAAAGGTGAAGCTTCCCGAAAAGGGATCGTGTTTTCCCGCATAGCGTTTGCCGTTTTCTTCGAGTTGCAAAACGGGCTCGATGGAATCAGCTGAAAATCCGAACAGGCGAATTTTTGTAAAGCTCCAGATTTTTTCGTTCGGGATCCGCGTGTCGAGCGCTATGCGAATTTCCGCATCGGGATCGAT
>JBNMGX010000018.1:0-16893 GCA_050872465.1 Hallerella sp. | reverse complement strand
TTCAAGTCGCGCTTTGCGCTCCAGTGATCGGGATTGTAACCTTCCATTTTCGAGAGAATCTTTCCGCGTGTGCAGAGGAAAAATCCGAGAAGGAGCGAATCTTCGATGGCGATGACCAATGCTGTCTTGTAGTCGAGTCCAAAGCCGAGAGGTGCGCCTTTCAGGTTTTCTGGGCTGACCCAGAGAATATAATCCGTGACGATGAAAGTCATGAACAGGCAGGGGACTAGAGCAATCCAGAAATTCTTCTTTTTGGAACGCAGATAGACAACTGAAATACAGAGGCTGCAGACAGCCATCAGCTGATTTGACCAGCTGAAATAGTTCCAGAGAATGTTGAATCCTTCGGGGTTCAGGTTGCTCCAGAAAATAAGCGCTCCGCAGATGGCGAAGATAGGGACAGTTAGGATTAGTCGGTTTTTTGCGCTGGTTTGGTCTAGGTTGAAAAGCTCGGCGACGGTCAGTCGCAAGCTTCGAAGCGAGGTGTCTCCGCTGGTGATGGCGAGAATGATGACGCCGATGACGACCAGGATGGAAATCGGGGCAAACGGAATGACGGTGGAAACGAGCGCACTCAAAATCTTGATTCCGCTCGCTCCGACGAGAAGCTCGGGCATTTGCTTGTAGATGAACATTCCGCCGGCGGCCCAGATCATGCCGATAAGGCCTTCGACGATCATCATTCCGTAAAAAGTCTGGCGTCCGGTAAATTCGGTTTTTTCGGTGCGGGCGACGAGCGGGCTTTGGGTACTGTGGAAACCGCTGATGATTCCGCAGGCGATGGTGACAAAGAGCATCGGAAGTATCGGCTGGTGGGCGGGATGTTTTGTGAAATTGCTTGCGAAGTTCGAAAAGCTTATCTCGTCGAGAGTGCCGAGGTGCGGGGCGATTCCTACGAGAATGCCCAGGGAAGAGAGGATGAGGAGCGCCCCGAAAATCGGGTAGATGCGTCCGATGATTTTATCGATGGGAAAGAACGTGCTTGCAAAATAGTAGGCGAAGATGAGGGCGACCGCGACCCAGAAAAGCGTCGGGGAAACCGCGCTCCCGGCGAGAATCGGCGTGTTGATTAGCGCAGCCGGCGTGTTGGTGAAAACCGCTCCGACGAGGATCAGGGCGATGGAAATCAACATCATCACGACCTTTGACGGGCCTTTTCCTAGGAATTTGCGAGCGAGGGCGGGAACGTTCACCCCGTCGTTTCTCATGCTGATCATTCCCGAAAAGTAGTCGTGAACGGCTCCGCCGATGACGTTTCCTATCGGAAGCAGGATAAAGACGATGGCTCCGAACTTGATTCCCAGAATGACGCCGATGACGGGACCGATGCCTGCGATGTTCAAAAGCTGGATGAGGACATTTTTCCAGTGGGGAAGGACCATACGGTCGACCCCGTCCGGGTTGGCGAGCGCGGGAGGTTTGCGGTTGTCCGGTCCGAATTCGCGTTCGACGAATTTTCCATAAGTAAAGTATCCGCCGATTAAGATGGCGATGCCTATGAGGAAGGTAATCATTTTTTTGCCTCTAGGATTTTTGTGCCTGGGGAAGGAATTTTCCCCGAAAAGCGTCGCAAATTTAGATAATTAAGGCCGTTTTAATCGCAAATCGTCGTCCCGAAGCTGTTTGTGCGGCAACTTTGCCGGTATCCGTCGTTTCCTGTTGTTGTCGTGACGCCGAAGGAATTTGTCCGCGATTCGTATCGTCTTCCTCTGTTGTCCGTTGTCGTCGTCACCCCGAAACTGTTCGTCCGGGTCTCGCTGCGATAGCCTTTTTCGTCTGTGCAGACGGTAACGCCAAAGCTGTTTGTCGAACAGGACATCCGGGCAAAAAGGATTGAAGATAGAGCCATAATAAAAAGTACAGTCATTTTCATATCGGAAAAAATCTCCTTTTCAGAAAAATCGAACATCTTTCAAAATACAAATTGTAATTGTCAAAATCTGTCATACAATCAATGTGCCGAAGTACTTTCTCTGCCTTATTGTCAAAAAAGGATTTGTGCCGTAAAACCAGTCGTTCCGAAATGTCTGCGTCTTTTGAATTGTTAAATTGGGAAACGTATTTTTCAAGGAATTTCCAATGGTTTACCGATTGATACTTTCTCTGCTTTTGCTGTTCGCCGTCTCGGCCTGCTCCGATCCGGATGCGGAAAGGGAAATTGCGAAAAAACAGGCGGAAGTCGAACTTCTGAAACAGCAAATCGATAAAGCCAAGGCTTCGCTCGATAGCGCGCGAAGGGTTGAATCCGAGCTGCGAAACGAACTGGACTCGCTAGACATGAGCCGTTGATGCGAACACTTCTCCGATTTCTTTTTTCAGGCGTGTTTCTTTTTTTGTTCGCGGCTTTTGGACGTGCGCTGTGGCTGGAAAAAATTTCTTTTTTGCAGGAGTGGGAAACTTTTCTGCCCGTGGAAATCGGAGCGGCGATTTATCTTCTGTTGCGAATCATTTTGTTTTTTTTGCGGCGCAATCTGGAATTTTGGGAAACCTTTTGCCATGAGCTGAATCATACGGTCTTTGCCCTGCTCTCGTTTCGGCGGGTGGAATCCTTTTTTGCCCATGCGGAGAATGGCGGAAGAGTTACGTTTAGCGGTACGCCGAATCCTGCAATCGCCTTGGCTCCCTATTCGTTTCCTCTTTTTGCCTTTTGCGCTGCGTCGCTTTCTTGTCTGTTGATTCCAGAGGCGAAATTTGTCGTACAAGTCTCGGTCGGATTTTTCCTCGCCTTTCATTTGGGGAGCGTCTTTCGGGATGCGCGTCCTCGGCAGACGGATTTGCAAATCTACGGTTACCTTTTTTCGTATTCGACGATTCTCTTTTTTAACCTGTTTTGGATTCCATTTATCGCGGAAACCGCTATCTACGGATTTCGCGGAGGTTTCGCGTGGACGAGGATGGGACTGGGTTTCGCTAGGGAATGGATTTTGACTTTTGGGAGGTTTCTATGCAGCGCATTATCCTGAAATCGGTTTTGCTCGGAAATGACAGAAAGGATATTCTGATTGCGGATAAGGTATTTAAAAAAATCGCTCCGGAAAAAACGATTTCTGCGGAGGCTTCGGATAAAGTAATCGATGCTTCGCGTTTTGCAATTGTTCCCGCTTTTTACAATACGCACACCCATGCGGCAATGACTTTTTGCCGTGGACTTTCGGACGACGTTCCCTTGGATGTCTGGTTGAAGGACTATATCTGGCCGCGCGAGGCGAAGCTTTCCGCAAGCGATGTCTATGTGGCGTCTCGCTATGCCATCTTGGAAATGATTCGTTCGGGAACGGTATTTTTTGCCGATATGTATTGGCATCGGACGGAAACGATCCGGGCTGCGGAAGAACTCGGCGTGCGGGCTTCCATCGGCGTCACATTTGCCGATTCCTTGAAACCGGACACGGAAGAAAATGTTCGCTTCATCGAGGAGAATGTACACAAGTTAAACGACCGTATCCGGCTGGCCGTCGCTCCCCATGCGATTTATACGAATACAGCGGAGTGTCTGCAAATCGCGAGGAATTGTTCTGAAAAATTCCGGCTGCCGCTTCATGTCCATCTGGCGGAAACGATTGGGGAAGAAAAACGAAGCGTTACTCCGACCGGCGGGCTTTCTCCTGTAGAATATCTGGCTTCGCTCGGGCTTCTTTCGGAGCGGACCGTGGCGGCGCATCTGGTACATGTCTCGGAACGCGACCTGGATATTCTCGCAAGCCGCCGGGTGACATGTGCGCACAATCCCTGTTCGAACATGAAGCTTTCGAGCGGAACGTTTTGCATCAAGCCTTTCCTGGAACGGGGAATCCGCGTGTCGCTAGGAACAGACGGAGCCGCTTCGAACAACAACCTGGACATGCGGGAAGAGATGAAGTTCGCTTCGCTGCTAGCCAAGATGACTTCTGGGGATCCGACGGTGCTTTCCGCTGAGGAAACGCTCAAGATGGCAACGCAAAACGGAGCGGAGGCCTTTGGAATCCATGCCGGGAAAATTGCGGAAGGATTTCTTGCCGATGCACTGCTTTTGAACCTGGATGCGCCTTGCTTTGCGACGGGAGAAGTCATTTCGAATTTTGTCTATGCGGCAAATTCAACCGTAATCGACACGGTGATGTGCGATGGAAATCTCTTGATGGAGAATCGGAAAATCGTCGGGGAACGGGAAATCGAAAAGGAATTTCGAAACCGTTTCTGCCAAGTGCGTTAAAGGTTTGGCATGTTCCATTTTGTAAAATACAACTTAATCGGAATTGTCAATACGCTGATAACCTTGTGCGTCGTCTGGGTTTTGTACGAACTTCTCGGATGGAATCTGGAACTTTCGAATTTTCTGGGATTTGTCGCTGGCGGCATCAATTCATACTGGATGAATCGCTGCCTGAATTTTAAAAGCCAAAATCAAAAGGGCTGGGAAATTTTCCGGTTTCTGCTGGTCTTTATCTGCGCCTATCTGGTGAATTTGTTTGTACTGGAAACGCTGAAAAATGCGCTGCCTTCCGCTGGGGAATTCCTGAGCGCGGGATTTTTGGCGAATGTCCTTGCGAACATTGCCTACGTCGTCGTCAGCTTTTTGCTGTATCGTTACTTTGTGTTTAAACGCTAGACCTTGAAGATTCGATTAACGCGTTGCAATCCTTCGACAAGACGATCGATTTCCCACTTTTCCGTGTAGGCTCCGAAGCTCGCTCGAATTGTAGCCGGAACTCCGAAGCGAGCCATGACCGGTTCTGCGCAATGATGGCCGCTACGGACTGCGATTCCGCTTTCGTCGAGAAGCGCCGCTGCGTCGTGCGGGTGAGCCGCGTCCAGGACAAAGCTGAGAAGCGCCCCGCGTTTTTTCGGATTTCCCAAAATATGCAGGCCGGGAATTTCGGAAAGCCTTTCTTGCGCATACCGCAAAATTTCCTGTTCGTGGGCGCAAATCGCTTCGATGCCGACTTGGTTTATCCAATCGACCGCTGCGCCTAATCCGATGACTTCCGCGATGGGAGGCGTGCCCGCTTCGAACCTGTCCGGTGGGAGGGCGAATGTCGTCTTTTCGAATGTGACGTGGTCGATCATCTCGCCACCGCCTTGCATCGGGGGCATTTTTTCTAGAAGTTCGTATTTGCCGTAGAGGACGCCGATGCCTGTCGGACCGTACATCTTGTGACCGGAAAAGGCGAGAAAATCGCAGTCGAGCGCTTGGACGTCGATTTTGACGTGGGGGGCGCTCTGGGCGGCGTCGATGAGAATCTTGATTTCCGGGTCGATTTTTCGAACGATACGAATGATTTCCGCGATGGGATTTTCTGTTCCTATCGTGTTGCTGATGTGCGTGACAGCGACAATTTTTGTCTTGCCGGGAACGATGAGTTCGGGAATTTTTTCGAGGAGAAGATTCCCGTCGTCGGTGACAGGGATGACCTTGAGTTTTGTCTTGCAGACGTTTCCGACGAGTTGCCACGGGACGATGTTTGCGTGATGTTCCAGGGCGCTGACGAGAATTTCGTCACCGGGCCTTAAAAATCCAAGTCCGTAGCTCCAGGCCGCGAGATTGATGCTGTCGGTCGTTCCGCGTGTAAAGACGATTTCGCGTTCGCTCCGAGCGTTGATGAAATTCGCGACTTTTTTCCGGGCGGCTTCATAGGCGTCTGTCGTCTGGGCTGTCATGGCGTAGATGCCGCGCTTCACCGAGCTGTAATGCGTGCGGTAAAAATCATCCATGGCGTTGATGACCTGTTCCGGTTTTTGCGTCGTCGCGGTGCTGTCGAGATAGGCGAAAGGCTTTGCATTCTGATCGTGCAGGGCGAGGACGGGGAACTGCTTGCGGATTTCATCTACATTGTAATTCATGGGCTAGAAGATAGAAAAATGGATGGAGAAGGTTGTTTGTCATAAAGTCTCGCAAAAAATCGACAAACGGGCGATGAATGTGCAAAAAATCGAGAAATTGAGAAAAACTATTGACAATGTGTTTTTTTTTTTACATTGTGAAATGCGGCGAGCTGTACACGACGGCTGCTGGCGTTTAACTTTTTTAGAAAAGGAAGACTTATGATTAAGATTTCAGATTTTATGCCGGTTGCTTTTCTGGAAAAAATGAACGTCAAATTTAACATGAATCATGCTATGCTGATCGCGAGGTTCCGGCATGAATTTAGAGCGAACGGAAATTTGAGCAGGCGTTCTTCCTTTTTTGTGTGGTTTTAGCTGTTTATGTCTGGTCAAAGGAAAATAACACGCTATTGTGAGGTTTGCGGAAAGAGTTGGGTCGGTGTGACAGGGGGCTTTAATCCAAAGAAAATGGATTCTTTAGTGGCTATTCGGCACTATAAAGAAGCTAAAGCATCTCTTGAATGTCCTTATTGCAAGAAAAAAGAAACGGAAGAACAGATGAACAAAGAAACGAATGACGAAAAATTGCCATACATTTTGCAGAAACCGCGATATACGCTTGAAGATGTTTTTTTGCCTGCAAAGTCAAAACTTCAAATAGATGAAGCTTTGACTAAAATTGAAAACTTTCATACCATCTATATTGATTGGGGTTTTAAGGCTGTTGATCCGTGTGGTGCCGGTACGGTTTTGAACTTTTACGGAAAACCGGGAACGGGAAAGACGATGACGGCTGAAGCCTTGGCAGGAACTCTCGGAAAGATGTTTATTAGTCTCGGAATGTCCGATGTCGAAAGCAAGTATATGGGTGAAACGGCCAAGAACATTCATGCGGCATTTGAATGTGCAGTAAACGTCGATGCTGTCCTTTTCTTTGATGAGGCGGATACGCTCCTTGGTGCAAGACTATCCAATGTTACCCAAGGAATTGACAACGAGGTGAACTCGCTCCGTTCTACCTTACTGATTGAACTAGAAAAGTTTGAAGGCATTGTGATTTTTGCAACGAATTTCGAAAAGAATTATGACAAGGCTTTTGTCAGTCGCATTACGCATCACGTGCAATTCGATTTGCCAGACGAAGAAGGTCGTCGCAAAATTTGGGATAAGTTCCTTTTACCAAAGATTCCGCTTGATGGCGATAGGGAAAGCGTTCTCACGAAGCTTGCGGATATTTCTAGCGAATTATCCGGTAGAGATATCAGGAATTGTATGCGGCTCGCTTTGCCGAAGGCGATTCTTGCCGACAACGGCGATGGACCGATTCTAAAAATAGAACATTTAATTGAGGCTGTAGAAAATATCCGTGATTACGAGAAGGTGGGGACCGATGTAAGTCGTAGTAGGGAGTCCAGCAGGGCCGCTTTAAAGGCTTTAGGTGTAAAAATTAATAACGAACAAAATAATAACAAGGAGGCGTAATATGGGATTCTTTAGTTGGCTGGGTGATTGTGTTAGTAGTGCAGCGTCATTTGTCAGTTCGGCGATCAGTACAGTTGCATCCGGTGTCGGACGTGTGGTGACCAAGGTTGTCGGGGTTGCGGGCAAAGTCCTCTCTACGGTCGCTTCTGTGGGTGGAAAAGTCATCAAAGCGATCAAGGCTGTGTGGCCGGTTGTTAAACCTTGGGTTGCAAAATTCAGTGTTCTGTTAAACGGAATTCCTTATGTTGGCCCGTTTCTGGCAAAAGCAGCTCAGGTTCTTTTGGCTCTTGATAAATCTCCGATTCTAAAGAAAGTTGGAGAAATTGCAGAAAGCGTTCTTCCGAAAGCCAAGGCCCTTGGGCAGGTTCTTACAAAAGTGTCTGATATTCGAAAGGCTCGTGAAGAACAAAAATATCTTGAGGCGGCAGAGGTGGAAATGCAGAATGATGAACAAAGAAGTGCATTACGTCTTACGGAGTTTATTAACAAGTTTATGATTGTAAATTCAACGATTGCGAAGATGATTGAGGAAGACAAGGTGACTAATCTTGAAGATTATCTTCGTATTCGTGCGGATGCTCGTATTCTTGAAAAAATGAAGGATAAATTGCATAATATAAAATCCATTGATGAAATTTCTGCCGATGATATGTTTGTTTTAGATTTTACTGACAATATAACGCATGAAATAGATGTTTCCGAAGAGGAAGCGGATCGTTTTTCGGATTTAATCGAAAAAATGTTTGGAAAGTCTGTCTTGGCAATTGTATTTGATGAAATGATAAAACAGTGGGCTGGTGACCTTGGAGTTGATCTCGCTAATAAAGAAAAGGCTTGGGAAACTTTCAATAAAACTAAAACAACGATTGAACGTTGTGAGCGCCTTGAAGAAGCTGGCGATGCAACTGCTGAGGATTTAGCTGAAATGAAAACGCTGAAGCAAAAGATTCCTGGTCTTGAAAAAAAATATTTGGATTTGGTTAAGGCGATTGAGCATCGTCAAGATTATATTGACGCTGCAGAAGGTATGTTGCGAGTTTATGAAGGTGATGAGTCTCTTTCCGAGGTTGTTGGTGAAAATATTGATGTTATCAAGGACAATGTTGAAGATGTTGGCTTGCTGGTTATTGATTGTATGAATCGTGGTAAACAGTGGGAAGAACTTGATGAAGAAGAGAAGGGACTCATTAGGGATTTCTCCAACATCTTTAGAAAGTCTGCCCAAAAGCGTGGAGAAGAAATTGCCAATGTAGTTGGAGTTGCAGGATAATATGGATAAGGTTACACTTTTTGATTATTTCAAATATTTAAAACCAGAACACGATATTGAAGGCGTTTTCCTTGCTGTTATCATTGTTTTGGGCTTTGGCACGGCGCTTTGGGTTTGGCATAGTACCAGAGAACGTAAAGGTAAAATGAATTGCTGGGAACAACGTTGGACCAACAATACTCGAAACACCTGTGACGATCTAAAAGTAGAGCACGGTTCGATACATGAATTGAGCCGTGCGGTAGAATTGCCTGCTGAAAAATTAGCGGATGTTTTGCCGAGCATGTTTCTTGTCATTGGACTTTTGGGAACTTTCCTTGGCATTGGGGTGGCGCTAAATGAAGCTGCCGGAGTGCTGAATAATTCTAATGTCAATCCTGCCGAATCGATGGAAAATGTACAAAAGGCTGTGGAAAATTTGGAACAGGTAAATAAGTCCAAGAATTTGCTTGATGAAATGATGGGAATGCTAGATGGTCTTGGGGCACTGTTCAAATCGTCGATTTATGGAATCATTGGCTTTTTTGGATTTACCTTATGGAAGAATAAATGGGGTTCCGATAAAGAACGTTTTAAGTGGTGCGTAGAACGCTGCAATAAGGAAATTGAAAACAAGGAAAAGATTCAAGGTCAGAATACGAATAAAATCATAAATGCGCTTAATAAGGTTAACGACAGTATTGGTGAAAGTATTGCCGATTGCATTCAAAAATCTCTGCAGGCTGCTTTGGTTAATGGCTTTGAAAATGTGAACAAGAACCTTAATGAGATGAATTCGGCTTTGTGTTTGACTCTTGAAAAATCGGTTGTCGAACAGTTCAGGTCTCTTAATAAAGAAATGAAAGATCAGGTCAACGAAACAAAAGCTGTCGTTCAGAAACTTGAAAGTCTTGCAAATAATTCTGAAACGCAAACGAATGCAATGGATTCGTTGAGCCAAACGATGACGGACCAATTTGCTTTTGTTGCTAATTCGGCAAAAAGTATGGGATTTGCTGCCGATGCTCTTGCCAAATCCGTTGATGAATTTAGACCAGCCGTTACGGGTACTCTCGAAGCTATTCGAAATCAGTTTATTAAATCTATTACTGATAGCAGCAAGGTTATGGAAAATGCAGGAATATCTATTCTCCACGCTGTAAATGAAATGTCGGAAAAATCTAAGGAGGGGCAAGATAAATTAGACAAGACCCTTTCTGATTTCAATAAGCGGATTAATGGAACACTTGCAGATATCAAGCAAACGACTCTTACCATGGAAGAACAAGGCAACAAGTATGTCAAAATAATTCAAGAGTTAAATGAAGAAATTGGCCAAAAACTGGTTTCTATTAGTTTGGCTAACTTGAATATTAGATCTGGCATGAAGAAACTACCTGAGGAGCTTTCACAAGCTATAAAAGGCACCTTGCAGGAAGTAAAGCAGTCTATAAAATCATCTACAGATGAGGCTACGCAAAGCCTTACGAAAGCTCTTGATGAAGGATTTCATTATGTTGCTGAGCAAAATGCCTTAGTAGCCAAAGAACGACTGATAGAAAAAGTCGAATCTGTAAAAGGTAAGGGATAACGAAGAAAATGAGCGAAAAACCGAATCCTTTTGTGTCTATTTCTGATTTGATGGCCGGTACAATGGCGGTAGTTATGCTACTACTTGTTGTTACGGTTGTCAAAATGTCTGTGATGCGGCAGGTTGCCGAAGCGGAAAAACAAAAGCAAATAGAATTAATCGAACAGCAAAAGAGAAAAGGTGTTAAGAACGCTCTCTATATGATTGATCAAAAACTGAGGGAAACGAATATAGAAAGTGTGAGCGTTCAAGATAGTGTTATCACGTTGAGTGATCAAGCTTTTGAAAGAGGAAGTGCTTGTTTAAGTAGTAAGGTTGAGTCTGTTTTGAAACAGCAAATTGCGCCAATTCTGTCTGAGGCTATCAGAGGACATAATAATATTTGGGTGCAATTTGAAGGGCATACTGATGCTGTTGATGTTCACGGAGTTTCGACAAATCTAGCAAAGAAATGTGCCGTATTTGACGATAATTATAGTTTATCGGCAGGAAGGGCACGTGAAGCAAGAAAGGCTGTGTTGAGTTCTGTTCAGGGGGGAACTTCAATCAGTCGCAGAATATCTGTTGTTGGATATGGCCCTGATCAGTTGAAAAATGCAGCAAATCCTAATGCTGCAGAAAATAGGCGAGTTGATATTCGGCTAGTGGCTAGATGAGACGTTTTGCCCTCCCCTTTTTAGGTATTTTCAGTTTCTGAAAAAATGTAGGTCACCTATTTGGTTTTGGTCCTAAATAAATTTTAATCCGTTCCCGTAAATCTCCGATATTGACTTTGGCTTGATATTTAGTTATATTTAGGATATAGGAGCAACAGAACCATGAAATCGATTCTTACAATGTTCGACCGCAAGCAGAACAAGATTACGAGTCGTTCTGCTCTTGAAACGATTCGTCGCCAGGATATCCCTAAGGTGACGGTTAAACTTGTTGAACCGAAATTACCCGAGTACGTTCGCTAGTATGCGTTTCAGAATTGTTCCGCTTTCTGAGTCTATTTTTCAGAAAATAGATGAAAGAGGTTATTTTTCCAGCGAAAAGATGTCAAGCCAGGAATTGTACGACTGTTCCTGGAATTTTGATAGATTGCTTTTGAGATCTTCGACAAATGAAGAACGCCCGCTGATTGAAATGCAAAATGATGGAGCTCTCAACGCATTCGCTTGCGTTGATACCGAAACAGACTATCCGGTTGCTTTTTTCACGCTTGCTGCAACAAGCCTTAATGTCCCTCCTGAATTTCGTGAGACTGGCAAAGATTTGAATTGGGACAACTATCCGTCTATTCAGATTGACTATCTGTTTGTGGATAAGGAATTGCAGCATCATGGCGTCGGTTCATATATTCTTAGCTGGATTAAGATGACTGCTCAACAACGTTGCCATGAATTTGAGGCGTATCGCTTCTTGTTTCTGAATGCAATCATGACGGAACAAGCCATTCGTTTCTATAAGAAGAATGATTTCGTTATCGCAGAAGAAAATGACCAGTTGGAAATTGAGCAAGCTTTTGAAGACGGCTTATTTGTAGATGACAAAGAATGCGTCGTGCCGATGTTCTTTGACTTAAATTCGTTGGCATAAAAACATTGCCAGCCGCATCCACATTAGGGATAGAGACAGCTTGGGACGAAGACTTGCGGGGACTCCAGATTTACCACAAGGAAAAGTTTGCAAGCCGAGTGTCGCAAAAATGAACACGTTCGTTTTTATTGCCGAGACGTAGCGGAGGAAGCCGTAGGCGCCAAAAGCCCGCTGGCTTGATCGTGCAGGGCGAGGACGGGGAACTGCTTGCGGATTTCATCTACGTTGTAATTCATGGGCTAGAAGATAGAAAAAAGCGCGGAAACGTTTCTTTGCTGTAAAGTCTCGCAAAAAATCGACAAACGGGCGATGAATGTGCAAAAAATCGAGAAATTGAGAAAAACTATTGACAATGTGTCTTTTTTTTACATTGCGAAATGCGGTACGCTGTACACGATGGGCGGCTTGCGCTGTTCTAAATGTTTCGCAAAGAAACATTTAGAATATTCAAACGCCTTTTTCTTGCCCGTTTCTTGATTTTAAGCCGTTTTTAGGCTACTTTTATGAAAAATGGCTTCACGCTTAGTTTAGGAAAGCCATTTGTTTTAATCTTTTTTGTATATGGACGCGTGTTGAATTAAATTTGCAATCTTTACAGTTTGTTATAGCTATATTTACAATATGACTTCAAAAATCATACAGATTTTGCTTGCTCTTTGCGCTATTGTGTTTTCGCAATCTGTGGAAACGGGCGATGCGTTCAATAAATATATGTCCCCTGATGGCGGAATCAACCCTTTATCTGGAACGGTTAGCTTTAGTGTTCCTCTTGCAACGCTATCGGCTGGGGGTGTGTCCACCTCGTTTGCTTTGAATTATTCGGGGAATGTTTCTCAGAGTGTCAAAAATCGTAACGATATAAGTCCAACAGGCTGGGTTGGTTTAGGTTGGTCTATGGGTTTTGCTAAAATCGTTAGTGAAAATAACCATTCGATGAGTCTTTTGGATGATTTTTATTACTTGATTACCGCAGAGGGTGTGCGCTATAAATTGATTTATGAAGGAAATCGATGGTGGATTGAAGATCTGCCGTATTGGTTGGTCGAAAGGCATGTGGAAACGAAGAATTTGAATGGCAAAACTTTTGAAATTGTCGTTGGATGGGTTCTGACGGATGATTCGGGCAATAAGTACCAATATGGAGATATGTCTTATTGCTTGACCAACGCTTTGGATTCGGCCTGTAGCGCGCAAGGAGCGACTGCGTATGGGCTAGGATTCCCTGCATTTGGGCACACGGGCGAGTCTATTGACGGGGACGATGTTCCTTATCCTGTTTCCTGGAGTCTAGCCAAGATTCATGACTGGAAAAACAATACTTTAACATATTCCTATTGCCAGTTTCAAGAAAGAATAAAGCATGGTTCATGGACATCTCGAAACGGATATACAAAAGAAACTTACTTAAAGGAAGTTCGATCCTCGATGGGGTCTTATGTAAAGTTTGTTCTTTCGGATAAAAATGAAGGTGATTTTGAAGGCGAAGTGGTTGATGCTGCCGGAAAAGAAGAACTTTCCGCTGGCGATGAAATGGATGCGTTTGTGGACCCTCTAGAACGAAAATTCTTGTCTAAGGTCGAACTTTATGGAATGGATGGTGAAATTCTGCAAACGGTTGGCTTCTGTTATAAAGCTCTGAAAGTTTCTCCAAGCCTGGATGCCGACGAAAACAAAAAATACGTCAAGCGTTTATTGGCGCGAATCGTGTGGGCGAATGGCGCCGGAGAGGAAACGAAACGAGAATCGTATGAATACTACGATAACGTGTATAAAGCGTATCTGAATGATTCTTATGCGTTGGGCATGATGAAGGAAATCCAAGGGGCGAACTGCGGAAAAGTATCGTTTGATTATGTCTATCAGGCCATCGATAAACAACCGTTGACCGTTCATTCGGAGAAGCTGCCGGTTGTCAGCGTGTCGCTCGGTTATCTGGAAAATGGAACTCCTTATTTACTCGGTATTGATAAAAACGAGAAAAAGGTTGTTGTGTATTATTGGCAAAATGGATCCTGGAACATTCGAAAGGAATTGGGTTCGCTGCCGTATCATGAAGAAGGATATTTTATCACGGCGAAAAACAGCTGGTTTGCCTATGTAACAGGGAGGGGGGATAGTTACGATATGTATCCTGTCGTATGGGATGGTGCTACGTGGCAAGTAAAGCCTCGTGTCCATGACGATGGTGATAAGGAATTGGTGCTTGTCGGCCCTAATTATATCGTGAAGGGCAACCTGTCTTCAACTAAATCCACCTTGACGCTCACGGTCCCCTGGACTCTATGGGGAGGTTCCTTTGTGATAGATACTCTTTCCGCTGATGAAGGGATTATGGATAATCGGTTCCTTCAGATTTATCCGTCGGAAAATCACATTGCCGTTTCCTATGTAGGTACGGATTGGGGAAACAACTACCGGGTAAGAATTTTTTCTTTTAAGTACGATGCTTCCGGAATTTCTGTTCAGAAAACCTATGACAACGATGACTTGGACGACGATAATCGTTACTATTGGGGTAACGGTTACCTGTTTGGTGCCGTGGAGTCCACGGGCCTTTGGGGACAACGGGCGGAAGCGTATCATTGGAATGGCAGCGGTTGGACAAAATTGCTTAACTATGATGTCCATGGGGTTCAGGGAGTTCCGAGGGCGCAAGCCGTAGGTTATAACTATGTCGCTATGCGACATAATGACAACGATGACCTGACTTTATTTGACTGGGATGGTGAATCCTGGCAGATTCCTTTTGAAAATAGGAATATGGTCCACCATGATGATTTTGACCTTTTGGAGGAAGCGGAATGGGATGCTGTCGGAAGCGGCAATTTCTTTGTAACAAGACGACCCAAAGTAGATAACATCATCGAAATACCTTGCTTTTGTTGGCCGAAATTTAAGCGTTGGGGTATAAAATGGAAGTGCAAATATGTGAGAGTGTGGAGTGAAACTCACCCTGGAGCGAATATCGAATTGTTTGAACGACAAAACGATGGTGGGTGGATAAGACGTGGTGAAATAAATACTGATGGCTCCAAAAGCGAAAAACATTTGGTTGTGGGCTCGAACTGGTATATAGAAAAGCGTTCCAATAAAGCTTACTTGTGGGACGGAGTAAAATGGAACGAGGAACAGCTTGACATAAATTGGAGTCACTTTAAGGATGTCCGAAATCCGGGCGGACAGGGGCCTGCTACGGTCGAGGTCTTTGACGAGTCTTATGCAATCGGTGATTTCTTTGCCGTTGAAGGAGCAGCCAAAACAACGGAAGCCGGGACAACAACGATCTACTATAAGAAAAATGATTCCTTTGTGAAAAACAAGGGGGTGTTACTTGTAGAGAGGAAGACGGTTCAGGATCCAATCGTTGGCAAAGAGTATTCCTATAAGTATGTCTATAATTTTGACAAGGCTCCAGATGTCGCCTTTGACTATGTGAATAATACACCTTTAATAACGACAGTTCGCGTCGAATTGCCTGACAATTCAGGGACGATCGAGAGAGAATTGTGCCCGGTTGATTACAGTGATGTTGGGCTTGGACTTGGAAAAATTTGCGCGGAAAGAACCTACGCGGGGGAAGTTGTTGAAAAAAGCGCAATTTCCAAATATACCCGTTACCGTAACGCAAATTGGCCGAATCTGTTGCATGTCGATGCGGTCAGTTCGATAGAAACTTACATCAAGGGAGTCAAGGGCAAGGATTCGATAGAGTATAATATTGCGCTCAATGGACTGCCATCAAGAAAACTATTCTTTGAAAACGGTTCGAATGATGTCTCTAACGAGCAGGTTTTCAGGTATTCTGCGGAAGAATATGCATTTGAACGAAGTGTGAATCACTTGCGTAATCCATTGTTGTCCTATTCGTGTAAACCGAATTGTTCTACAGGTAAGGTGGTTGAATCGACTGCCGCTCGTTATGCTGCGGCTAATGATTCCGTGGGAACGCCTCACCTTGTCGAGGAATGGACTTATAATCCTGATAGCCTTGTAAATGGCAATTCTTTCCAAGGAATTCCTTGGGCGCTTCATGAGAACCCAAGTGGTATATGGAAAAAGAATTCTGCCGTGTCAAAATTTTTGAACGGTTTTGCTGTAGAAAAAACGGATGCGCTCGGAAACAAGACTGCAAGGGTTGTTGACGATGACTCGATTGCTTTTGAACGCGCCGTGGTTCAAAATGCCGGATTTGATGAAATCCTTGTTGTTCCTGGTGATCGTTGTAACGAAAACGGTATGGATGTAACGAGTGATTGTCACTTATTGCCTTTACAGGGAAGGGCGACCGATGGCGAAGCTTCGACTAATGGACGCTTTTCAAAAGTCGTGATGGATTTGAGATATGGTTTTTCGGGATTCGTCAAACGGGCAAAACAAGGCAAATATCGTTTTTCTGCATGGGTCCAAAATGCGGACAATACATCTGCATCGGTTTCTTTAACTGTCAATGGAATACAAAAGCGAAATTGGACTTTAGACGGAAATGCGGCTGGTAAATGGCACTATGCTGAGTGGGAAGGAAATGTTGAAGCTGGACTGTTGAATATTTCCTTGTCTAGTACTGGAAATACGCGTATTCAGGATATTCGAATGATTCCTGCAAATGCCAAGGCTTCTGTCAGATATTACGATGCCCATTTTGGAAAATCTGTTGTTGAAGTTGATGATCGCGGAGTTGGTAAACATATTACATTGGATGAAAATGGGAGAGAGGAAAGAACCTATGGGGAGGATGCTTCTGGAAATCTACGACTTCTAAGCAAAGCGGAGTATGGCGATGCGAAATGTAGCGATCCCGCTTCGGGGTCGGATGATCTGGAGTCTTTAATTTTTGATGATAAACCGATTTTGCAGTCTTCGGCGGATCGAAATTTGCAATATGTCTTAGCCGGAAATAAAGAAGGTATTGCTGTTTCATGGAAGCCGAAGAATAAAGAGGCTATTGTCCGGTATCGTCTATATGCTGACGGAGATGGTTCTTCTACCGGATGGCATTACGATTGCTGCTCTGCTAATGATGGTTTATATGCCGCTTTGGATGGTAATGCCTCATATACATTGGAAATAGATGTCGGATCGGATAGCAGGAATATATATACAGTGCATATTCAGAAGGCTTCGACGGGATGGACCCGCTATGGAAATATTTTGAGAACGGCTGAGATGCCGCTGTTTATTGACAAGGGCG
>JBNMGX010000017.1:0-17366 GCA_050872465.1 Hallerella sp. | reverse complement strand
TGACAACACTCGTTCCACGTTCCTCCAAACATCTGCTTCCTAATTTCTCTCAACACTTTACCTCTGACCACTGATCACTAGCCACTACCAACTAATTCCTGTCTCCTGATTCCTCTCGACTAAAATTCCCAAAAGCTCTTGACTTAGAGCTTACTCCAAGTCGTATATTATAAACATGAAAAAAATCATTCTTGTTCTGCTCGCTATTTTCGTAGGAGGCTCTATGGCTCTCGAACCTAAAAAACTGGTCATCTACTTCTCGCGCACGGGCGAAAACTACGGCGTCGGGAACATCCAAAAAGGCAATACCGAAATCGTCGCGGAGATTATCGCCGAAAAGGTCGGGGCGAAACTTTTGAAAGTGGAACCCGCCAAGGAATATCCGGCAAAATATGACGATTGCACAGCTATCGCCAAGAAGGAGCTCGAAGCGGACGCCCGTCCGGAAGTGAAAACTTCGGCGATCAATCCCGAAGAGTTCGACGAAATTTTTGTGGGCTATCCCGTATGGTGGGGCGAAATGCCCATGCCGATGTTCACGTTCCTTGAAAAGTTCAATCTGAAAGGAAAAACGGTCTATCCCTTTGTGACGCACGCGGGCAGCGGGCTTTCGGGCGTGCGGCGTCTCGAAAAAACGACCGGTGCAAATATCAAGCCGGGACTTGCCGTCTATGGACACGAGGCGCAAAACGAAAAGGCTTCGGTCGAAAAGAAAGTGGAACGCTGGCTCAGGTAAGCTATATTGTAGCCCGTATTTGAAACTGGACCTTTAGAAGAGGGCGCAGATGAAAGATTCAGAGCGGGCAGCGGCGAAAAAATTTTCCGAGTTTTGGAAAGACAAGGGTTACGAGAAAGGCGAAAGCCAGGCGTTCTGGATTTCCCTCTTGCGCGACGTTCTCGGAGTGGAACATCCCGAAGCGTTCATCGTTTTCGAAGAGCAGGTGCATCTCGACCACACGAGCTTCATCGATGGATTTATCCCGAAAACGAAGGTTCTGATCGAACAGAAAGGTCTAGGCAAGGACTTGAACCGTCCCATCAGGCAGTCGGACGGAACGCTTCTCACGCCGTTCGGGCAGGCGAAACGCTACATTACGGAGCTTCCGCTGTCAAAACATCCGCGCTACGTCGTAACGTGCAACTTCCGCGAGTTCGACGTCTATGACATGGAACGTCCGGGCGGCGCCCCCGAAGTGATTCTTCTCGAAAATCTCGAAAAGGAATTTTACCGGCTGGAATTTCTGGTAGATGACGGAAGTGCGCACCTGAAGCGTGAAATGGAAGTTTCCATCGCGGCGGGAAAAATCGTGGGGCTTCTCTACGATGCGCTTCTCGGGCAGTACGCAAATCCCGAAAGCGAAAGTTCGCTCGCCAGCCTGAACGTTCTCTGCGTGCGTCTGGTTTTTTGCCTCTATGCCGAAGACGCGGGAATTTTTGACCGCCACGGCATGTTTCACGATTACCTGGAATCGTTTCCGGCGAATCGGATGCGTCGTGCGCTGATCGATCTTTTCTTGGTGCTCGATACGAAACCCGAATCCCGCGACCCATACCTGAAGGAAGATTCCCCGGAACTCGCAGCGTTTCCCTACGTGAACGGCGGACTTTTTGCCGAAGAGAACATCGAAATCCCGCCTTTTACCGAAGAAATTCGCACTCTGCTCCTCGAACAGGCAAGCGCGGACTTCGACTGGTCGGAAATTTCCCCGACGATTTTCGGCGCGGTCTTCGAAAGTACGCTCAACCCGGAAACGCGTCGCAAGGGCGGAATGCACTACACGAGCATCGAGAACATCCACAAGGTTATCGACCCGCTGTTCTTGGATTCGCTGAGGGACGAACTTCGGGCCGCGCGAAAAATTCCCGTGGAAAGGACTCGTGAAAAACGCCTGAAGGAATTCCAGAAAAAGCTCGCAGCGCTTTCGTTCCTCGATCCCGCCTGCGGTTCGGGAAACTTTCTCACGGAAACGTTCATCAGTCTGCGCCGTCTGGAAAACGAAGTCTTGCGTAGCCTTTCGCACGGACAGATTTCCTTTGGCGACGAAAACAGTTCGCCGATTCGGGTTTCCATTTCGAATTTCCACGGCATCGAAATCAACGACTTTGCGGTAACCGTGGCGAAAACTGCGCTCTGGATTGCGGAAAACCAGATGTTGAAGGAAACGGAAGAAATCGTCGCGATGCATCTCGATTTTTTGCCGCTCAAAACGAACGCCTTTATTGTCGAAGGCAATGCGCTGAGAATGGACTGGAATACGGTAGGAGGGGAAAGCCTTCCCCTGTCTCCAGCCGCTGCCGCGTCTTCCGCCACCCCTTCGAGCGGGGACACCCCGCAACGCCCCGTCAAGTACGACTACATCATGGGAAATCCGCCGTTCGTAGGCGCGCGGCTTATGTCCGAAAGCCAGAAAAGCGACGTGCTTTCCGTGTGGGGAAACGTTAAAAACATCGGGAATGCCGATTATGTCTCGTGCTGGTACAAGAAAGCCGCCGACTTGATACGCGGCACAAACACAAAATGCGCGCTCGTTTCCACAAACTCAATCACGCAGGGCGAGCAGGTCGCGATTATGTGGCAGCCTCTCTTTATGCAGGGAATAAAAATCGACTTCGCCTACAGGACTTTCCGCTGGGATAGCGAGAGCACCGAGAAGGCTCACGTCCATTGTGTGATTGTGGGATTTTCGGATGGAAGGAATCAGGATACAGGAAACAGAAATCAGGAATTAGAAAACAGGAAAGAGGAAGCAGAAATCAGGAGGCAGGAAGCGGGAATAAAATTCATCATCGACGAGAAAGGCGAACGGCACGAGGCAAAAAACATCAACGGCTATCTTTTGGACGCGCCGGACATTTTTGTGGAAAGCCGGCAGAAGCCCATGTGCGATGTTCCTGAAATCGGAATCGGAAACAAGCCGATTGACGGCGGAAACTATCTCTTTACAGAAGAGGAGAAAGACGCGTTTGTAAAGAAAGAGCCGCGCGCAGAAAAATACTTTAAAAAGTGGCTCGGCTCGGACGAGTTCATCAACCGCTACAGCCGGTGGTGCCTGTGGCTCGGGGACGCAACCCCGGCAGAGCTTGTGAAAATTCCGCTTGTGATGGAGTGCGTAAAGGCCGTGCGGGAATTCCGCCTTAAAAGCAAGAGCGCGCCTACGCAGAAGCTCGCGGAAAAGCCGACTCATTTCCATGTGGAGAACATGCCGAAAAGCGAATATATCCTAATTCCGCGAGTCTCGTCGGAAAAACGGAGCTATATTCCGATCGGATTTATCACTCCCGACATTCTCTGCAGCGATTCAGTCCACATTCTTAACTGCTCAAAGTCGAAGCTCGCACCGATTTTTGTTTTCGGAATCCTCACTTCCTCAGTCCACATGGCATGGACGCGCGCCGTCTGCGGTCGTCTAAAAAGCGATTATAGATACTCGAAGGACATTGTTTATAACAATTTTCCGTGGCCAAGCTTAGTTGATAGCAACGAGTTAATAGTGAATAGTGGCGAGTCAATAGTTGATAGAAGCGAACAACCTACTACCAACTACTCACTAATAACAAAGACCGCCCAATCAATCCTCGACGCACGAGCAAAATATCCTGAGCTTTCCCTTGCTGAACTATACGGCGAAAATATGTTCATGTTCCCGGAGCTTGAAAAAGCCCACAAGGAAAACGACCGCGCAGTTCTTCAGGCGTACGGATTTCCGCAAGACGCGACAGAATCTGAAATTGTGGCACGGCTGTTCGAGATGTATGAGAAAATGACGAAAAACCGGTAAAATCGTGCTATATTATAGAAAGGAGGAATCAAAAATGTCCTATGAAGTTCTGGTAAAAGAAGCGCAGGCTCTTCCTTATGAAGAGCAGATAAATTTGATGGCGGCTCTTGCAAATTCCATAAAGGAGTCAACGAAAAAGCCTCAAGACCGCTCCGAAATTCAAAAGAAACTTGATTCTCTGAATATGCTCGCAAATCTTTACACAGATGAAGAGCTGAAGCCTGTAGAGGACTCAATCAGCGCAGGAATAGCCGTAAAGGATATAAATTTATGACATATTTTCTGGATGCGAATATTCTCAGCTATGTTCTTAAAAATATTCCTTCGGTAATCAGCCGGCTGTCCGAGATAATAAAGGATGGAAACGAGATTCGAATTCCCTCGATTGCCTATTATGAAGTAAAGCGGGGACTGCTTGCCAATAAATCGGCGAACAAGCTTTCGCTGTTTGAATACCATTCAAAATTATTCGGAATTGTTCCTTTGTCGCAAAGCGACCTGGATAGAGCGGCGGAAGAATATGCGAAATTAAAACAGAAAGGGCTTCTTATTGAAGATGACGATTTGTTTATTGGCTGTTCCGCTTTAAAAAACAACGCCATTCTTCTGACAAACAATGCGCGACATTTGGAAAGAATCGAAGGGCTTCGGATTGAAACAATAAAATAAACTGGCACATGAATAGTAAATGCCTCACGGATTTTAGGCTTCCTGCGGAATCATTTTTTTTGCCGGTGAAAAATTCCACAATGAATTGGGAAATGATTTTAGGAACTTCGCCTGTAATTCCGAATCCATATGGCAATGGAAAAATCTATCATTGTCGTATGGGAAAAACCGCGCGTCCATTTTAAAAGGCAAGGGGAGAACCTTTGACCTTTTGGGTCGTTCCGCCAAGAGCAAATGATTCCGCTGGTTGCTTTTGCCGGTATGTTTTATATGGAAACTCGTTTTTCCCCATTTTATCCACATTTTATGTCAGGGCTTTTCGCTCCGAAAAATACGCCTCCCTTGTGAAATTTCAAAATTTTACTATTTTTGTAGCTCCAAAAAGTTTTTCAACGGTAACGCATTGTTGCCTAAAGGTTTAGAACTATGAAAAGAACATTCCAGCCTCACAACCGCAAGCGTCACAACACCCATGGATTCCGCGCCCGTATGGAAGACCGCTGGGGTCGCGCGGTTCTCAGCCGTCGTCGCGCCAAGGGTCGCAAGCGTCTCACGGTCAGTGACACCATCTACAAGAAGTAAGGCCTGGTATCCCCAGTCTCCGCTCCTTTCGGCTCAAGTCCGAGTCCGATTATCGACAAATAGCCCATCACGGCAAGCGAGTCTATGCAAAGTCCCTGACAATGCAATGGATTGAAAGCCCGGATGGCGTTTGTCGTTTTTGTTTTTTGGCGCGAAAGAAGAACGGCTCGGCGGTTTATCGGAATCGCTGCCGCCGGATCCTCCGCCCGATTTTTTTTGAAAAGGCTCCGACAATTACCGCTCCCGTGTGGGCGATGATTTTTGTAAACGACAAGGAAGGCGAAATGACTTCGGATCGCTTGCACAAGGCTGCCACTAGAATTTTCGAGAAGATGGGTTGGCGATGAATTTCGGACGCGCCGTGGAAGAAGCTTTGATACTTCCCATCCGAGTCTATCGGAAAATCCATCCCTATTTTTTTCGGGGCGTGTGCCGGTTTACGCCGACGTGTTCCGAGTATGCGATCGAGGCTATCCGCGTCCACGGAGCTTTCAAAGGTTTCTATCTTGCCGTTTTTCGGATAATCCGTTGCAATCCCTTTTGCCGGGGAGGCTTCGATCCCGTTCCGCCTAAGAAAGAGAAAAAAAGAATATGAAAAAGTCAACCGTAATCGGTCTCCTTCTCCTGGTTCTCCTCTTCATCTGGTCGATGACGATTTCCACGAATCGCGCCCAGCAACAAGCAGTCGAAAAGTCGAAAACCGAGCAGGTTTCGTCTGCACGGAAAAGTTCGCTTTCTGTGCCGGAACTCTCCGCTCTAGACACGTCGAAGCTTGCCCCGGCGACGCTCGCCCCTGCCAAGGAAAAGGAAGCGGTGGCGGTCAAGGATTCGGTGGCTTCGGATTCCGTAAAAGTAGCCGCTCCGATTGTCCGCAAAAAAATCAAGGTGGAAAACGAGCATTTCACGGCGGTCTTTGACAATCTCGGCGCGAAAATTTCGAGCATCGTCGTCAAGGCTCTTCCCGATTCCGCGGGAAACTTCCCGGAAATTATCGGGGATACCGCCCAGGGCGCTCTGGGATTGAAGGTTGACAACGTCGATCTTTCGGGACAACTGTTCGCTCTCCCGGAAAACACGCCGGATTCCATCTTTGTCGAAGGCGATACGTCGCTCGTGTTTACATTTGCCGACCCGAACGGAAACAAGGTCATCCGCCGTTACGGATTTACCAAGTCGGGCGTCGCCATCGGGCAGACGGTTTCGTTCGAAGGTTTTAAACCGAATGATTATGAAATTCTCTGGCTGGGTGGCATGAAGGAAACGGAGGTTTTCCCGAAAGGCAGAAGCTTCGGCGGAGGCTCCTACTTCTTTAGCGAAGTCGTTTTCAACGATATGTACAGCGTGGAGCGCGAATCGGTCCGCGGCAAGGAAACGTTCAACGCAAAGGACGGGAAGATCCTCTGGGCGGGAATGCGTCGCAAGTATGTCGCCGCGGTCATCAAGTTCCCGAGCGCTTCCGAGGCGACGCTCAAGGCGGAACATTTTACCGAAGCGGGCGCGGACAGCAAGGATCCCGGAACCTACCGGATTTCCCTTTCCGACTACATGCAGGACAACGATACGCTTGCGTTCGACTTTATGGTGCTCCCGCTCAACTGGAGCGAAATCAAGAGCTTTGACCTGGGCTTTGAAAAGATTATCGTGAGCGGCTGGACTTGGTGCGGCGCGGACGTCTGGTTTGTCGCGCTGTGCGGATTCCTGCTTTGGCTCCTCAAGGCGTTCTATTCCATTATCCCGAACTACGGCGTAGGCATTATCCTTCTCACGATTCTCGTGCGGATGATTACGACTCCGCTGACGCTCAAGCAGCTCCGTTCGACGCGCAGCATGAGCAAGCTCAAACCGGAAATCGACGCGATCAATGTCAAGTATCGCTCCGAACCGCAGAAGAAGCAGGCCGCGATTATGGAACTTTACGCAAAGCATCACATCAACCCGATGGCTTCCTGCACGGGCGGCTGCCTCCCGATGCTCATCCAGATGCCGATATTCTTTGCGCTCTTTATGGTCTTTGGGCGTGCTATCGAACTTCGCGGTCAGCCGTTCGTCGGCTGGATTTCCGACCTGTCCCGCTCCGACGTGATTTGGAACGGCATCACGATTCCGTTTATCATGCCGGACGGCCTTGCGATTCTTCCGATTGTGATGGTCTTTACGACTTATTTCCAGACGAAACAGTCCATGTCGCAGATGACGGATCCGGCCCAGCAGAAGATGATGGTCTGGATGATGCCCGCGATGATGTTCCTCTTTAGCGCGGTGATGCCTTCGGGCCTGGTGCTTTACTGGATCATTTCGAACCTGTGGGGCATTGGACAGTATGCGATTGTGAACCGCGTCCGCAAGGCGGAAGAGGCTGCGGACAAGCTGAAGGGCAAGAATGTCCAGGATGCGGTTATCGTCAAGAAAAAGTAGTCGTAGAAATTAAATTCAAAAATTTGAAGCCTGGACGCTACAAACGTCTAGGCTTTTTTGCAAAGTGACCTTTTCCGCCTGGCGGCGGGGTTGCGCCTACCCGGCGAGGGGCGAGGTAGGGGGACCTTTCCGAGTTGCGAAGGCCAAGGTCCCCCTGCCTTGCAACCACCCCCACGGCCACGCTGTCCAATGTCATTCCCGTGCTCCGACACGGGAATCTCTGTATGGGATTGAGATTATCGGGTCAAGCCCGATAAAGACATTTGTCGGGTCTATGCCCGGCAATGACAAGTTTGCGAGATTGTCACGTTAAGCGAACTGTTTCTGTTTACTGTCATTCTGGAACGACCGAAGGGAGTGATAGAATCCATTTTGAACGTTTCTGCGAAAATGGATCTTATCGCTCCGCTCCGCATTGCTATGTTCCAGGATGACCACTAGAAGTAAAAGTCCGCTCAGACGCCCTCATCCCGCCAACCGCGTCCCTCGTCCCACTTTCCTCCAACAACTGATTCCTGACTTCTGTCCACTATCAACTAACCACTGACCACTAATCCCTAATCCCTAATCCCTTCTTGCAGCCATCCGCTTTTTTCGCAAAAGGCGCAGCTTTTCGAGAAGCGGCAAGAGCAGGTCGTGACGCTTGGCGTGCAAAAGCCCGAGGATGAGATAGAAAACGGACTGTTCGAACAGGCGGAGAAGATTCGGGGCGACTTCGGTGAAGGACGCTCCGATGTTCTGGATTTTTAGCCAGGCGGGAATCGCGTATGTCGAAGGGAAGAACGCTCCGCAGATGCGCAGCCATGCCGGCATATTTCCCTGGGGCCAGCTGAAACCGGAAACGAACAGCACGAGAATCGGAACGCAGGCGAAGAACAAGAGCGCCGTTTCGCGGTGCTTGAAGAATTGCGCCATCCACATTCCCATATTGACTGTCGCGCCGAAGAAGAAAATCCCGAACATGAAAACGAGCCACATATCGCCGCGGTCAGGAAAGTCGAAAACGTGGTAAATCACCAGCTTGTAAAAGAAAAGCGCCGTGAGATAGTGCAAAATGAATGCGGTGGATCTCCCGAAGTAGCGCAAAAGTAACGGAGCGTTTTCCGTCTCTTCGCAACCTTTCAGCAAACGGAAGTGCCTGTTCTTGCGCGGTCCGCCCATGACTCCGATTCCGATGAGGCATGTCTGCTGCAAAATAATCATCAGCACCGCCGAAACCGCATAGATGCCGTAGCCGCCGGATTGGTTGAACATCCGAAAGAATCGCGTGGGAATCGGATCGCGAATCGCTTTGGCTTCGGCGAGGTTCTTGCCGTTTGCGACGATGCGCTTGACCTGCACGGTGGCGCCCATGGTTCCCGCTGCCGTGGCGAAGGCCGTGGCGACATTTCCGTAGAGAAGGATGAACGCTCCGTGCGCATAGACGCCGACCGAGACGTTGTTTCCCTTGCGAAGGTCCGCTTCCATCCCCGCCGG
Source organism: Hallerella sp. (assembly GCA_050872465.1). Taxonomy (GTDB): domain Bacteria; phylum Fibrobacterota; class Fibrobacteria; order Fibrobacterales; family Fibrobacteraceae; genus Hallerella. The sequence goes on along the minus strand of JBNMGX010000017.1, from coordinate 8,445 downwards.
AATTTTCATGTAGCCGTAGATTTCCTCGTTTGCCAGGGCGAGTTCCGCGTCGCGTTCGTTGCTGTAAACGGCGACGACGGTATCCTCTTGCATGGACGATGCCATCCGAATCAGTTCGCGGGACATTGCGGACCGGTCCAAATCGACAATGGCGACCGGAGCCTTGTTCGCTACTTCATGGATGTAGGGAAACGGGTAATAGAACGAATAGAGGACGACGCCTACGACGACGATCAGCATACAGGCCGGATCGCGGAGCATCGTCTTCCATTCCGTGAGAGCGATGCGGAAAAACTGTCCGATGCGGTGCATCATAGCGCAGCCTGCTCCTTTTCGATGGTTTTCGGAATTCGGATGCGAAGCGTAAAGATGGCAAGCAAAATCCAGAACAGAAGTTCGCCGCAAAGGATTTCAAGCGAATGGAACGCTCGGGTGATTCCGATGTGTCCGATAAAAAACGCCGACTGGAGCTGCATAAAATGCGTAATCGGCAGGACAAAGGCCCAGGCGCGAAGTCCAAGCGGCATCGCAAACAGGGGGAATGTCTGCCCGCAAAAGGCGAAAGCGGGACCTCCGGCGACTGCAGCGGAACTCAGCGCGATACGCATTTCCCCGATGAATCCGACAAAGGCCGCTCCCGCGGCAAGGCACGTCCCGACCATCGCGTAGATGCCGCAGACAAGAACGGCGATGTCGATTTTCTGGAGCGCGGGCATCCCTTTTCTCGCGAGGAACATCAAACCGACCATTTCCGTCCCGAGAATGAGCAGTGCAGGCAGGAACCTTCCGAAAAAGGCGACGCCCGTTGATTTTCCGGCTGCCTCAAACCATTCCCGGGTACGCTTTTCCCGGATCGGGTAGGCGAAAATATAGGCTCCGAAAATCATTGCGATGACGTGGAAAAATGCGGTGACAAGCCCGATTCCCAAAAAGCGTTCGTAATTTCCGGTCGGGTTCCCGACGATGTGAAGTTCCGCCGTGACGGGCGGCATGACGGTATTTTTGACGAGCAGCGCACCCTGGGTCCCGATGGCTGTCCGCAAATCGTTCGTGATGAGCTTGCTAGTGAGCAGGGACTGTCCGTTGGTATAGACCGTAACGATCGGCGTTTCCAGGCGAATCGCGTCTTTTTCAAGTTCTGGCGGAATATGGAGAAACGCGTAGATTTCCCCGCTGCGCATGGCCGCTGCGCATTCCGAGATGCTCTTGCAGCGTTTGGTAAGCCTTGTCGTCGGGGTCGCATCGATAGCTCTCAAAAGCTTTCCCTGCAAGTCCCCTCCGCTTTCCGCAACGACTCCGATTTCCAGATGGCTGGGCGTTTCTGCCGAAAAGAGCGAAAGAATCCCGAGACAAAGCCCGACGGGAAAAATGAAGAGCAACATGACCATCGGGGGATTCCACCGACCGTATGCATTTCTGAAGGCTGCCCAGAGATTTCTTGGCAACTTATTTCTCCGCGGAACGTTTCCAGAGAGCGGTCATTCCCGGACGGAGGCCTTCGACGGGAGCCTTTGGGCGCAAGCGAACTTCAAAGGTTTTCAGATCGAATCCGCCGCTTTCCTTGCTGCTTTTCCAGATGGCGTAGCTGCCGGCGCTTGCGATGTAATAGACTTCCATCGAAACTTCCTTGTCGAGCGCGGGAATGTAAAGTTCAAAGACCTTTCCTTTCGAAATCTCCCGGAGCTCATCTTCGCGGATGTTGAAAACCGCCCACGCATCTTTCAGGTCGGTGATGGCGACAATCGGCATTCCCGCTCCGACGACCTCTCCCTCTTCCGAAATCTTGAGCGTGACTTCACCGGAAATCGGCGCAACGATCTTTGTCTCGTCGAGGTAGGCCTTGACCTCTGCCTTGGCTCCGTTCGCTTGCAATACGAGTGCGTTTGCCGCCGCCTTGTCTTCGGCGCGGGCTCCGTTCATCGCTTCGGTGTATTGCGCCTTTGCCGCTTCCACCTGGGCATTTGCCGCATTCATCTGCGTTTCGGCTTCGTCTCTCTTTTGAACCGGGAGAACGCCTTCGTCATAAAGTTTTTGGACGCGTTCGTAAGTTGTCTTGGCGAGCTTTGCCGCTTCTTCGGCGCGGGTCATCACGGCCTTTGCCGCGTTGATTTGCTCGGAGCGCGCTCCGTTTTTCGCCTTGTTCGCCTGGGCCTTTGCCGCCTTGTAGGCTCCGTCTGCCTGCATTTTCTTGGCTTCGACTTCGGGACTGGAAATCTCGGCGATGATATCGCCTTTTGAAACGCTGTCTCCTTCGCGTACGGCAAATTCGCTGATGCGTCCGGGAAGCTTTCCGGCGACCATTACGCGTCGAGCCTCGATCTGCCCTTGCAGGTATTCGGGCTGCGGAGCGAGCGCAAAATGCTTGATGGATCCGAATCCTGCGATTAGAAGCAGGACGATGATCAGTAACATCAAAACGGCAGGTACTCGTTTCATTTTTGATTCTCCAGATATTTTCCGATGTTTTCCACTTCACCGCAGGTTTCGAGAAGCCCGACAAGTGCCATCATCGCGTCATAGTTCGCTTTTAACGTCGCCACCCGCAAGCGTTCGAGGGAAAGTTCCGCATCGACGACGTCTAGGCTTGTCCCCATGCCGGCGTTAAAGGCTTTTTGCTGGTCTTCGAGGGATTCCTCGGCGAGTTCCTCGGTCTTTTTGAGAGTTTCGATCTGACTTTTTGCGTGTTCGTATTCGCGGAACCGCTTTTCGACCAAAAGGGAAATGTTTTGGACTGCCTGGTTCTGCATGCTTTCGACTTCGCGCCGGGTCGCTTTTGCCTCGGCGACTTTTCCGACGGTTTCGCCTCCATGGAAAATGTCCCATTCGAGGGCGACGCCTACGGCCCATTCCGGTTCGAGAATGGTCAAATCCTTGGTGTAGAGTTCCTTCTTGCCGAAAAGGGCGACGGTCGGGAAGTAGTCTCCGCGTGCTGCCGTAACCGCACGCCCTGCTCGTTTCTTTTCCTGCTCAAGCTGTCGGATTCCCGGGTAGTTTTCGGAGGCGCGCTTCTTGTAGTCATCTAGCATTCTGTCGAGTTCGACGGGTCCGATAGATGTTGTCGCGGTGAGGGAGGTGTCGCTTGCGCCGAGGCTGTTGGCGAGGGCGAGCCTTGCGAGCGAAAGGTCGCGTTCGGCGTTGTCCTTTTCGGTCATCGCTTCGACCAGGGCGACTTCTGCGCGGAGACGTTCCGCTCGGGAAATCTGTCCGCCCGCTTCGAGCTTCTTCGCCTGGTTGACGTGTTCTTCAATGGTTTTGAACGCTTCGGTGCGGAGCGTGACCATTTCTTCGGCTAGCCTCATGCTGAAGTATCGCGTACAGATTTCGGAAAGAACCGTATTTTCGACCATGCTGTAGGCGGACTTCTGCGCTTCGATATTTTCCGTCGAGGCGGCGTATGCCGAAAAAATCTTTCCCCCGGTAAAGATAGGCCAGAGAACCGTGGCGGAAGCGTTGAAGAACAGCTTGTCCTGAACTTTGATTTTAAACTTGTCTTCGGGAATTTGCGAAGCGAGCTGGGCTTGTCCGTTTCCCGCGACGTTTTGAGCGTATTCCTTTGCCTTGGCGTCTGCCGCGGCGATTGCCGCCATGTCGGTCGAGGAAATATAGGGTGCCATCAATCCGCCGTATGTCGCTGCGTATGTCGACGCGTAGTTTGAACCGAGAATGGCGGAGCGAATCGGGGAAAGGTCGATGGTGATCGGGTCGTTGATACGGGTCACCTTGCCGGAAAGTGTAAGCTTTGGCATAAAAAGGGAACGCGCCGATGTCTTTTGGCTTTCCGCCTTGTCGAGGAGGGTACGGCTTACGACTAGCTGGGGATTTTTTTGCTTGGCGATGGCGATTGCTTCGTCAATCGAGAGCGGCGTTGCGATTGTCGCTTGCAAAGTTCCAAAAAGTAAACAAATCGTTACGGTCCGTTTCATAGTATCGAATAAAATAACAAACACTCTGGTTCAAAAAAGGCGAATTTGGTCTAAATGGCGATTTTTGCTGTTGAATGGCTGTTTATTTTCCCTGGATGGAAAATGGGCGCTTTTCTGTGGGAACGATTTTAGAACAGTTTTAGGCTACTTTTTGTTTTCAATCAGGAGAAAACTGAATTTCAAGAGTATTTTAATGACGTTTGGCTTTAGATGCCAAAAATCGATTTGAGGTTTTGAATGAAAACGTCTCTGAAAATGGGCGCCATCGCGTCCGCTTGCCTTTTCGCTTGGAATTGTGGTGACGATTCCTCTTCCAATCCGCCGGCGGAAATTTCCAGTTCGAGTGAACCGCTGGTGTGCGATTTGTCCACATACGGAACATTTCCGCTTTGGACGGGCGCTTATTTTATTGGTGCGGACGGTTCGGTTTCGGACGGGACGAACTCCGTGGGAACCTTTGATTTTGCAACGGGAAGCATTTTGGACGCCAGCGGAGCGACAATTGCAACGCTCGACGCCTCTCTCTTGCCCTATTTTGACGGGACAAAGCTCATTTACAAAAACTGCCTTGTGACCAAGGTCGATGGAAGCCCGCTTGGACGAATCGACGAAGACGGAAACTTTATACCGGGGACGGTCAATATTTCCAGCTCGAATTCCGGAGACAATCCGGATTTGCCGCAATCTTCGGCGTCGGTTGCTCCGGGGTCTTCGGCGACGCTTCCGGTTTCTTCGGGCGAGGATGTTTCGAGTTCGAGTGTCGCTGTTGCGATAAGCTCCAGTTCGAACAAAATCTCCGGCTCGGGAGAGATGGATCCGAGCGGTTACGAGATTATGAATTACAGGGACATTTTGAGCAATGGACAGACCGGTTGGAGTTCCCGCTACTGGGACGCTTGCAAGCCGCACTGTTCGTGGCCCGGAAATGTCGATACGAGTTCCCTTGCCGCTTACAAGGCGGACCACGGAGCCGCTCGGAATTGCAACATTAACGATTTTGAAATTCCCGCTTGGACTCTCAGCTACAATGTGCAGCAGTATTGGAAAGGCTACCAGGGAACGACCAGTGCCTGCAAAAGCGACGAGCGTGGCGGTGGAACTGGAGGCGCCTTTGTTTGCACGGATATGGCGCCTGTCGCGGTGAACGATACCTTGGCGTATGCGTTTGTCGCGGGACCGGGTTCGGGAGTCAAAGGCTGCGGAAAGTGCTACCATTTGCAGTTCAACGGTGGAAACCACGATAATAACATCAAGGCGGCTCACAAGGCTTTAAAGGGAAAGCACCTGATTGTAATGGCTTCGAACATCGGGCATGATGTGGAAGAAGGTCAGTTCGATATGATGGTCCCTGGCGGCGGCGTTGGACAGTTCGACGCGCTTTCTTCGCAAATTGGTGTTTCCAAGGAACAGCTGGGCGTTACTTATGGCGGTTTCCTTTCGTCTTGCCAGCAGACTCTCGGTTATGATGCGGCTGTTGCCAAGTACCAGACGTGCGTCATCGATATGTGCGAAGCGGTTTTCCCGAACCATCCGAATCTTTTGCGCGGATGCAAGTGGTTTGCCGAATGGTATATGGCGGCGGACAATCCTACGTACAACTGGGAAGAAGTCGAATGTCCGAAGTATCTGGTCGATAAGTATATGACGACGATCAATACAGAAATCGAGACGAACATCGCTTGGAAGGACGATTGGTCGGGCTATACGGGCGGCGCATTCGAAACGAAGGATTGCACGGATTCGGGTTGCCCTTAACAGCAGATTTTGATGTGGATTTTCGGGTGGTGGTGTGTGGTAAAGTTTTCATCGAACAGAAGGACGAAAAATGAAAAAACACTACCTGGCACTTTTTGCCGCGTCTGCGCTTTTGGCGTGGAACTGCGGTGACGATTCCAATTCGGTTTCGGGGAGCGGTGATATTCCGCCGTCTCCGTCCGTTGCGAATTTCCCCTATTACCTCGGCGGATTTACTATCGATCCGGCGACGGGAATTGTCTATGATGCAGCGACCGGAATCGCCGTGGGACAGCTCCTCGCCGACGGAACCGTGGTAAGCCTTTCGGATGGCGTTTCTCCGATTTTCGCTTGCGATACGACGGTCCTGCCTTCGCTTTCTTCCGCGGGTTATCTCGTCAATAAGAACGGTGTCGTGACGGACTTGAACGGGACGCCGCTTGGAACCTTGAATGAAGACCGGACGACGATTCGCCTAATTGACGGTTCGATTGTCGATTTGGCGGGCAATGTCATCGCACTTCCCGGAAACGACACGCTTTCGATTCCGCAGAATCCGGATTCGCTGATTCTTTCGTCGGCGAGCGGGCCGGACTTGCCGAATGTTTCCAGTGCGCAGACCGAATTCCCGGTATCCTCTGCCGGAGTCCCTGCTGCGTCTTCGAGTTCCGCTCAGGTTCTCCCGGCGTCTTCGGCGAGTGTCGAGTCGGGAAACGTGACAGGAAGCTTGACGCAAAACGTGCAAAAGGGACAGTCCATCGAAACGATCGTTTTTTCTGGCGTTGCTTCTGAACCGAGTCGTTCCTGGAACCTGTATTTCTTGCAGATGAACTATGACAAGGATAGGGGCACTTATACGATTTCGGGAATGGTCCCCGATTATTTTCAGGAGGGAAGCTCGGGCGACAAGCTGACGATCAACGGAAAGGAATATACGCTTACGCTGAATGTCGGAAACGTTTCCGTGAAAAGTTCTTCGAGCGTCTCGGTGGAGCGTTCGAGCAGTTCGGTCAGGTCTTCGTCAAGCGCGCAGGTTGTACGTTCCAGTTCGTCGGCAAAGTCGAGCAGCTCGGTCTCGGGCGGGGCTAATCCCAACATTAAAGTTGTTTCGGGCGGAGCGAGTGGAAGCGGCTGGGCGACGCGTTACTGGGATTGCTGCAAACCGAGCTGTTCTTGGACAGAAAATGCGGGCAGCGGCAACGAAGCGAGAATGTGTACGGCAAGCGGCAACAAAATTTCGAATTTCAGCGAAGCGAGCATTTGTGGCGGCGGAAGTGCTTCGACCTGCACCAGCCAGATTCCGATAATTGTGAACGACAACTTGGCGTATGCCTTTGCTGCGGTGCCTGCTTCGAACGGTGGCGCTTGTGGAAAATGTTTCGCGCTGACTTTTGACGGAACGGGCAAATATGAAACAAAGGCTCCGCAGCAGTCAATGAAAGGAAAAGTCCTGGTGGTGATGGTTTCCAATATAGGCAGTGATGTAAATCCTGGGCAGTTCGACGTAATGATTCCCGGGGGAGGCGTTGGAATGTACAACGGATGCGCCGCGTTTGGCTGGGGTTCCCAAGGCGAGCAATACGGGGGGCTTCTCTCCGACTGTGAAAGGGAAGTCGGTTACAATAAGTCGGGGTCGGCTTTGACTTCGGCGCGCAAATCCTGTCTCACGAATAAGTGCAACACGGTCTTTGCCAACGATTCCCAGGCGAAACAGGGTTGTCTCTTCCTCGCAAACTGGATGAATGCCGCGGGAAATCCCAACCACACTTATCAAGAAGTGGAATGTCCCGCAGCCCTCAAGGCGCAGTACTAATTTCTTCGATAGGAAAGTTCTCGGGCGAAAGTCCGGGAACTTTTTGTTTTAAAATTCATTTGCCTGAAAAATTTCAATTTAAGTTCTATCAACCGAGTTCTAACCTCTGTTCACGGGTAGAGATTTTTCTTTTTCAGGTCCTTGACGAGCGAAGCGGGCATCCATTTTTCGATTTTTTTGTATTCGGGGCTATTGAATAAGTCCGCGTTTTGCAAGGATTTTTCGCTGTTTCCCATTTCCCTGTAGATGCGGGCGAGGTTTCCGATCGCGCACCAGTAGCGCACCGTTTTTCCCGTCCGTTTCAAGTAGTCGCTTGCGCTTTTTTCGTAAATCTTTGCGGATTCGACAAAGCGTCCTAGCTTGTAGAGCATGTCGGCCTTCATCTGCAAAAAGACGGGATTTCCCGGAGCTTTGGCGAGCGAGCGCTCCACGACGTTCAAGGCTTTGTCGTATTCCTGCCTGTCGTAATACATCCAGGCGAGCGGCGTCGCATAGAGCGCCCAGAAAAGTTCAGACCGGGCCGAGCCGCTTTCGAGAACTTTCAGATAGTCTTCGCGGTGGTCGGAGACGAATGGTAAGAAGCTCAATCCTTCATCGACATAGTAGGCGTAAATCGCGTAAAAGGCTTGGCCGTCGAGGTCTTCGGCGTCTTCGAATTTTTTGGCAGCCTTGCGCGTTCCGAGCGCCCCCTTGATGGAATGTCCCATGGCGGTGTGGGCGTATCCCAGTTCGAATTCCCGCAAAATATCCCAGCTTCCTTCTGCCGGGCATTTGGAAAGTTCCTTTTCGGCGGCGAAAAGCGCAAGCGTATCGCCTGTGTCGTCAAATTCGCTCAAACGGACGATGCCACGGGCAACGCAGGCCGCGCCCGGATTTTTGTCCTGGATTTTTTGGATGGCGTCGTAAGCTTCGGAATAATTCGTTTGGAGGGCGAGTTCAAAGGCCCGTTTCGTTTCGCTTTGGAGCGTTCCGGGG
>JBNMGX010000016.1:0-17838 GCA_050872465.1 Hallerella sp. | reverse complement strand
CTGATGGAGCGGGCGGAAAGTTCGGCAAGCAGGGAATTGTTCGCTGTAAAGAATCCCACGAGCCATTCCGCCTTGAGCTGGACTAGCAGCCAGGCGCAGACCATGAAGCCGACAGCGAAAATCAAAAGAATTTTTAGCGTCGATTTGACTCTTGTGTATGCTTTCGCCCCGTAATTGTAGCCGATAATCGGTTGACCGCCTTGGATGAATCCCATCACGGGCATCACCATAAGCATCGCAATGCTGTTGATTACCCCGAATGCGGAAACCGCCAGGTCCCCGCCATAGGTCGAAGCGTTTCCGTAATGAACAAGGCTGCGGTTCAGGATGACGTTCATCAGGCTGTTGCAGATTTGCATGACGCTCGGCGGAAGTCCCATGATATAGATGCGGCGGACATAGGGAAGTTTCAATTTCATCAGGTTCCAGGAAATCTTGATGGGGGTCGATTTCTTGAAGAAAAACTGCATGACGAAAAATGTGGTAATGCACTGGGAAAGAACGGTCGCCCAGGCTGCGCCTTCGATTCCCCAGTGGAATTTCATGATGAAGAGCCAGTCGAAAAACGTATTGAGTCCCGCGCCGATCAGATTTCGGAACATTGCCGTCTTGGGGTGTCCGAGCGAACGGATAAAGTGATTCATGCCCGGAGTGACCGTCTGGAATACCGCCCCGAACAGGATGATGCGCATGTAGGATGCTGCATAGGGGAGAGTTTCTTCGCTTGCTCCGAAAGAGCGGAGCAGTGGTTCCATGAAAATTTCGCCGAGAACAAGCGAAACGATTGCCATGAGGATCAGGAGCGAAAAGGCGTTGTTTAAAATGAGGGCCGCCTGTCCGTACTTTTTTTCTCCGAGACGGATTGCAAAGAGCGTATTGCCGCCGATTCCCACGATCATCGAGAGAGCCATGATGAATAGGCTGATGGGGAAGCAGAGCGTGATGCCCGCAATTCCTAGATAGCCGACGCCTGCAGCGACAAAGTAGCGATCGACGACGTTGTAGAGCGATTCGACGACCATGCTCACGATGGCGGGAACGGAAAATGCGAGAAGCAGCCGGGGAATGCTCGCCGTTCCGATTGCGTTCAGCTTGGAGGATGGGGCGAGAGCGCTCACGGTGTCTGCGAGTCTCCGACGACCTGGTTTCTGCCATGGTCCTTCGCGTAATACAGATTCTGGTCCGCAGCGGTAATCATCGCATCGATTGTCGGGATGTCCTTGCCCTTGAAGCTTGCCACGCCGAGAGAAATCGTAACGGGAATCGCTTTGTCTTCAAAGGAAAACCTGTAATTTTCGACGGCCTTGCGCAGTCGTTCCGCGCTTTTCAGGGCGTCCGCCTTGGACATTTCCGTGAGCAGGAAGACAAATTCTTCTCCCCCGTAGCGGGCGAAAAGGTCGCTTTCGCGTTTGTTTCGGGAAAAAATCTGGGCGATTGTCCGCAAAATCATGTCGCCGGCTTGGTGTCCCCACGTGTCGTTCACCTTTTTAAAATGATCGACATCGCACATGACTGCATGGGCGTAGAGGTTCTTGCGTCTCGCACAGGCGAGTTCCCCGAGAGCGCGTTCCACAAAGGAGCGACGGTTGGGAATTTTTGTCAGCGGATCGGTCGTGGCGGCTTCGAAAAGTTCCCGGTCGAAAGCTTCTTCGCTCGGATCCTTGAAATCGATTTTCAGGACCATCTTTCCGATTTGCAGCCTGTTTTCGGATTCGAGCGCTTTGGGACGGTTTGAAAGCAAAGTTCCATCGACAAACGTTCCGTTGGTAGAATCCAGATCCCGGAGCGTAACCCGTTTTCCGTCCCAGGAAAGTTCGCAATGCCTGCGCGAAATCATCTCGTCTTCTAGCCGGATGTCAGCTTCGTTTCCCCGTCCGATGACGGTTTTTCCCTGGAGAAGCGGAATCTGCCGAAAACACTGGCGCGGATAAAGTACAACCAGGTGCGGCCTCGGCTCTGCGGTAAACATCGGACGCGTGTTGGCGTTCGCCGCGATGGTCTTTTCTGAATTGAATTCGTCTTTCTGAGGCATTTCCGCCTAAAGATAGTTTTTTAGGTAAGTCTTTGAAACCGTCTCCGTAAAATGCGCCGGAAATAATCGCTAGAGAGCCTTGATCTTTTTGATGGAAAGCCCCGTACGCTTAGCAATGGCTTCTAGCGGGAAGCCGTCGTCCCGAAAACCTTTCGCCATTTCGAGCAGGGTGCGGAGTTTTCCTTCTCGGAGGCCTTTTTGGCGTCCTTCCCGGATCGCTTTTTCGCGGAGTTCCCGGTCTTGTCGTTCGCGGGTTTTCCGGACTGCGTATTCATCCCATTCTAGACTCATGACTTCCTTCTCGTAAATTTCAAGTTCCTCTCTTTTCAATTTAGCAACTTTTGTCATTTCGAGTAATCGGGTGTATCGTTCTTTTTGAATTTCAGCCGGTAATTTTTGAACCGTGTGAAGATAGCGGAACAGATACATCCAGTTCCGAAGCGCGTCGAATCCTGTTCCGATTCCGGGAAACTTTCGGAGTTCGATAAACGTAAAGCTTGCGAAATCCCGGTTCGGTTTAAGCGATTTGGAGTCGCAGAGGGAAAGATGGTGTACGTAACGTTCGTCGTCAAAAATATTCGGCCAGCTGATGGCGACGACATAGACCGGATTAAAGCTGTAATCATAATCTGCTCCCGGAATTCCCTGCCGGACGATCGCCTGGCTTGCGTAGAAAAAGGAACGCTTTAGGAAAAATTCCATCTGCCGGATTTGGACTTCGACGATTAACGTCCGTTTTCTGGTATCTCGGCAGTGCAGATCGAAAATGCTCGTCCGGGAAGCATGGCTGCCACTTGCGTTGGCTTCCTTGTCAAGGGAAAAGACGTCTTCGATTGGATCATCGAGCTGGTCTTCCAGAATATCGTTTAGAAAATTGATGAGATTGATTTTGGTGTAAGCGTTGTCGGGATTGAAAACCTTTTTGAAGATAAGGTCGGTCATCAGGTTGGCGTATGGACCGTTTTTCGGAAATTTCTTGCGTTTGTGCATGGATGTCCTTTGTTCGATTGGCCGATGTCTATAACGCCTCTGCGGCTGAAAAATTTGCACAAAGTCTGTAAAAATTTTGAAACAATTCAAGGCGAATGAAATATTGCCGGAGAGAGGGAGCCTACTTTTCTTCGGTAACCAAGCAAGTAAAATGTAGCTGAAAATAAAAAATATCGTTAAAAATATGTCTGTTGCCCTGTGTAAACGCGAAATTATAGGGGCATAAAGAAAAAACTACCCCCTTTCGCAAAAAAAAGATAGTTTTCAAGCGTATTATGCGACCTTTTAACCGGGGCCGTTTTAGGTGTCACCTTGGAGAGATTATGAAAAAGACGATGAAAATTGGCAAACAACCGTGGCTTGCGAAGCTGATTTTGGGTTTTGCGCTGGCGCTTGGCGCAGGGGAGGCTTGGGGATTAGCGTGTTCCGGGACAATTTATGTATCGAATCCTGGGACCTGGAGCTCTATGTATATGGTGGTGGATGGAGCGTTTAACTTGATCCCCAGTACGAAGCTTGAAAATGGTTGGTATTCGATCAATACCTTAGATTATGGATCCCAATACGCTAAAGAGTTTTTCTTTGTCGCATCGGAAGGAGGCTGGAATGATTATGGCATAACAAGAACGCAATTCAATGAAACCGGATGGGCCCAATCGGATAAGTTTACCTGTTCGGATTTTGGATCGGGGACTACTCTATATATTTATGAAGACCCGACAACCGCCGGGAAAACGGCGTTTTCTACGGATCCTCCCAATGCCAAATACTTTTATTTCCTTCCGCCGGATGACCAGCTTTGGAATAGTTCTGTTCCGATGATCAGTGTAGATGGTGGTGTTACCGGGGTTCCGATGTCCACCGATCCGACTCGTTGCGGTTGGTTCTATTATGTCTGGTTTAACCAGGACGCGCCGGCTTCGGTAACGATTTTCAGGGATTCGGATTCTGATCGTGAAGAAGTCTTGGGGTGGGACGGCTATGAGGGGGCGGATGCTGTTGGAAACGTAACCCCGATTCCGATGAACGATGTTTTCACTTCGTTTAATGCAAATACACTTTTCTTTATTTCTGACGCGAGCATGTGGCCCGATGATGCGAAGGAGGAAGATAAGGGCTTTTCGATTGTGGATCCCGCGATCGATGGAAACTGCGAATACAAACTGGCTGCGATTATCTATGATACTGACGCTTCTCTGCATCCTGCGTTCAGCTGCTATTCGGCTGACGGGGAAGGTTGCCAGTATGGCGCGCAAGGCGTCGCTGCAGCAACTGCGCAAGCGGCAGTGAATGCCTGTATCGGCGTAACGCACGGAATTGTTCAGGATACGTTGGGCGCTGATAAAAAGCCGCTATTGAAAACCGCGGCGATGGGTGGCAAGGGGGAAACCTGTTTTATCAGCCAAAGCTATTTTGACCAGCTTTTCCGTCCGACGGCCGGCGTGAACGAGATGACGTGCTTTGACTTGCCGTTCAACCGCGATTCCTATGGAAAATGGGAGTTTAATTCGGACTATTATACGAGTCCCGGCATTACGGTCCAAGGAGGATTTTATCCTGCGGAAGCGACGACCGATGCTAAAATCTTGACGGAATATGGCTCTTCTCCGGTTGAAGCCGCACGTACGAAACGTTTTGCGGAAGGTCCTGTCTTTGTCGGTCCGGCTCTTCGTGAAGTCGAGGCCTCGGAAAATGCCCAAAAATTTGACTTGCTTTGCAATGGATCGGGGTGGCTTGGCGGAATCGATGATTGTTCGGGACGTTTTGGCGACGGTGACCATGACATGGCAGCGATTAATACTTGGCTAGGGACGAAGGACGCATGCATTTGGGGCTGGTCCTGCCAGGATAGCAAACCCGCAGGATGGCCGTCCTATAAGGATGGATCTGAAACACTTTCGGCTACGGGGTCTCCGAGGTGGCAGTCTAAGGTGGGTCGCAACCAGCAGTTCTGTTTTGAAAGCCATGCGCAATTCGTCTATAAGCCGGGTCTCCGTTTCAATTTCCGAGGTGACGATGATATTTGGGTGTTTATCGGCGGTAAGCTTGCAGTGGACCTTGGCGGTACGCACTTGGCGGCACCGGGTTATGCTGTCCTTGATAATTTAACGGACAAGAACGGCAATCCGTTTGTGGAAGGGGAAACCTATGACCTAGACATCTTCTTCTGCGATCGCCGTACGACGATGAGCAATGTCCGCATCAATACGAATATGTACATCCAGCAGAGCAATGGAATTAACTATACAAAGGACACTTCTTATGTCGGCGAAGGGACGGCATATAAAATCTGTTACGAGGAAACCGGCTCGGGCGACTGCGCTTCGGCTCTTTCGGGAACTTCCGCTTCGCAAAAGATTGTCTATTGCGGAGATGAAATCGAAGAGAAAGGCTTTTCCATGAGCTACAACCTCTACAAGGGTTCGAGCATCTTCTCGAACGGAGCGACGACTTACGATTCGACATGGTTCAAAGCGAAAGGTCCAGGCATCTTCTTTGGCGGCGTTGATCTTTCGAACTGGTATCGTCCGGTCATCAACAAGAAAACGATTGTCGGGCTTCCCTCGGGCTCGTATAAGCTGGTCGCTTCGATCGGCGGCAAGAAGACTTCCTGGTCGTTCCGCGTGGCGGGAAACCTGGATGTCTTGACCAAGGACGGCAGGGATTCTGCGAAGACTATTTACAAGGTGAAAACGTCGGCGATGGCAGATGTGCGGATTCCGGTCTATGTCGGCGCTATCGGGGATGAAATTGATGGATATCTCGATGTCGATTTGGAAGGCGCGGTGGGCGAATCCTATTCGGTGACATTCTCCGACGGGCTTCTCGTGTTTGCGGATTCAAACGGCACGACTCCGCTCACCAGTTCGGATCGCTTGACTGTCGGTCCGAGAGGAATCGATACCGTCTGGGCGACAATTCCGCTTTCGGCGATGACTGCGCAGACGATGACGGGAACCATTTCCGTGCGCAAGACGGCGCTTGAACTTTCGTTCCAGCTCCCGGCAATAGCCTTTGTGGATTCCACTTACCAAACCCAGCTTTCGGGGTACGGCAACTGGGACATCAGTGAAGATTCCATTCTGTATCGCGGTTCGGATTACGCTGCCTATGTGATGATGTATGATCCGACAAGCGGTGCTATCTGTGAAACCTGCAATTACGGACTGGAAGTCTATCCGGCTTCGGCTGGCGTGACGGGTCGCTCAGCGCTTGGAATTGTAAATGGCAAAGGTGTCGTGAATTTCCGGTCTTCGGTTCTCTACCCGAATGCTGCCGGTGACAGCGCGTTCTTTACCGTGACGACGATGGAAAATGACCTGATCGGGGTTTCCTGGCGTGGGCTTGTGTTTGAAGAACCGCCGGTTCCGATTCCCGACAGCGTGATGGTCTTTGACGCCAAGGGCAAGCCGATGACCTATGCGGGTCTCGACATGGCTTACACGAGTTCGGAATATCTCGACGGCATTGCGGATTCGCTCTTTATCCATTATCACCGTCCGTTCCCGAAGGATTCTCTGCCGGATTCGATTCGCGTGGAATGGTCGCTCGATTCGACGGAATATGTGACGATTACAAAGGAACAGATTCTGGCTGCGGTCAAGCCATTGACCGACACGACTTACGATTCGGTTCTCGCTTTCGGCGGGCTTGAGCTTTCTTCGAAAGTCCAGACGGCGGGTTCCGGGAAGATGCTCGAATCCTTTGCAACGTATAAAAAGAATGGAGTCAAGACTTCCGGTTCGTTCTCGAAAACGTTTACCGACAAGGTAGCTCCGATTATTCTGCGAGCGAACATTTCGGAACGCTCGGAAGGGTTGTTCCAGGTAAAAGTCTCGCTTTCGGAGACTGTCAAGGCTAGCGATTCGGCGGATGTAAAGTCGCTCTTTGGCTATTATCTGCGTTCGGCGACGGATTTGGCGAATAAATATCTGGCGGTTCCGGCTTCCAATGCGACGGTTGTCGATTCGTCGGTGACGATGTTCTTCAATCTGTCGAACGGGACGATTCCGCAGGCAGGCGACTATGTGCGAGCCCTGCCGAAGTTCTTGACGGATACGGAAGGCAACGGCCTTTCCGACTACAATGCGCCTGTTCCTTCTCCGTGGATGCTGCTTGAAGGCGATGCCGCTTCGACAATCGAAAGCATCAAGATGGGAACCGTCGATAACTCGGTGGATACCAAGAAGGCGAACATCGTGGCGAACCGCATCGGTATTTACGATTCGCTCGGAACGGTCCGCGATTCCTTCCCGAATACGGTCGGCTATCTCATCAAGACGGACATGGGAAATATCCTGACGGATTCTCTTCTGGATGCGCAAATCGCGAGCGGAAAAATTTCCCTTGCCGATGTCAAGCTGCGTTATGAACTCGACATTTTCACCAACCTGGGAACTTTTGTCGCACACAAGAGCCAGACGATCGCCTGCTCCGACAGCCTATTTGGCGGAGACTGCCGCGCGAATCGCGGATATATCTATGTCGGGTGGAACATGGTGACGGACAAGGGCCGCAAGGCGGGAACCGGAGCGTATATCGCAAAGCTCAGCACGCATGTCCAGGTGCCCATCAAGGGAAAGACCGGTAAGCACAACGTGACGCAGACTTGGGGCGTCCGCCGCTCTTCCAAGTAAAATTCAACGACAATGCCCCGAATTCGGGGCATTTTTTATAAAACGAAGCGCGCCGGTTTCGCGGTGCGCTTTTCAAGTTTTAAAAAATTGTCGACAAAATTTCTTCTGCTTTAAAGAAGTCCCAAGGTTTCCTTGATCGTCTGTTCGTCGGTTCCGGCTGGGAATAGTTCGCGTTCTTCGGGGGAAACATAGAGAAGGGAACGTTCTTCGTTGGGAAGCGTGGAACGGTCGCGCAAGATAATATTTTTTTCCTTTGTAGAATAAAAGAATGAACCCGTCTTGTAGAACGCTTTTTGGGCGATGCCTTGAGAAATCGCATCCTTGATCGTACGAACGACGGCGGGACCTGCGCGGTGCAATCCGTGGAAATGGAGCAGACGGCGGATGAGATTCTTTTCGTGAATCGGCGATTCGGAATTTACATAGAATTCTAGCTGTGCGATGAGTGCGTTCTTGTCGGTTTCCGGGATTGGCGTGGCCTTTGCTGTCTCGTCGTCTGGATTTTTTACCAGATATGGCTCTACCGATATTTGCGGAGATTCTGCCGGTTCAGTTGTTTGGGGCGCGACGGGGGCGACGCTCTGTTCGACGGCTATTGTGGTGAGAACATGGTTGCGTTCGTCTGCCGTGGAGCGGAACCAGTTGGGGCACCAAAGCGAAATGATTTTCCAGCCGAGATGCTTGAAAAGTTTTGGCCGGATGTAAAGCCTATCTTCGACACTGCGGGACAAAAAGCTGTCCCTGGAATCGATATCGATTCCGAGGAGAAAACGTTCCGGATTGTTTGCGTCGCGGATGGCGAAGGGAATGGTGAAATCGTTGTATCCCCAGTTCTTTTCGATGGAAAATTCCCCGGTGTGGATTTCCCGGTAAATTTGTTCTTCGAACGGGGAAAGAATCTGGCCGGAATGGAAAATGTTTTCCGCCGATGCGTTGGACGCAAAATGCAGAAATTCCAGATAGCTGTGAACGCCCGGATTGTTGGATGCCGTTTTTTCGGGGATTTCTTCGGCAAAGATTTTTAGACAGGATAGGGCGTGTGTCGCGCAGACGTTGATATGTTTCGGTGTGATGCTTTGCCCGGCGATGACTGCTCCCGATTCCGCACAGATGAAAAGCGTGTCGCGATATTTTCCGATGGCCTGATCGGGGCGTTTGACGTATGGACGTTGGAGCGTATCTTCCGAGGAGAAGAATTCGGACAGATCGGGATGTTCGGGAATCTTTCCCTGAATCGCCTGGAGGATTTCCTGTCGGCGTTTTTCGGTAAGGGCGATAATGCCGATCGATTGGGTCGGATGCTGTTCGAGGTGTCGGGCTGCGGTTTCCGCAATCGCCTTGGACAAATCCTTTTCGATGACAACTTGAATCGCTCTTGTTTCGTGAACGTTCGGCGGCGGAAACTTTTGAATCCTTTGGCTGTAGAAATTCCGATTGGAAAAGTCGATGAGCAGCGGATGCCGGTGCAGAAAATCCAGCGATAGACAGGAACGCTTGGCGCCTTTGTAAAGGGAATAGGTTAAGATGTTTTCAAATTGGGAAACGGAAAAAGTAGGGCGGTTTGCCGTTTCGAGAATCTGGGAAAACATCGGTGTCGGCAGATTGGAGTCTCCTAAAAGAAATGCCTGCCTGGAGCGGAAAATCGCAGGCAACGCCTGAAGCGGCGTGTTCGCATCGGCATCGAGAAAAATCGCCACGTCGAAAGAGGTTTCCTGGGGGAGCGAAGCGGTTTCGTCGAGCGGGAGAATCGCTAGCGCACTTGGATTTTTTTGCCAGGCGTCCTTGAAGTAGAGCCGATTTATCGCGGAAAGATCATCTGTCGCGTTTTGAAAGTCCTTGGCGTATTTGGAATGAGCCTTGGGAGAAATGGAAAATACCGGCGGGAAAATCTTGCAAGCGTTCTGAATTTGCAGGGAATTCCAGAATCGGGAAAAGTCCGCCACAATGGATTCTTTTTGGAAGTTGGTTTCCAAAAGAGCCTTTTCGAGATTGAAAAGCCCTAGTTTTTTGAGACCTTGAAATTTTATGTTAATTTGTATGTAACTCGGGAGCAGGTCGAATGATTCGAACCATTTCTTGAGCAGGGCTGCCTGTTCTTCGACCGAATCGTACTTGTTAATGTTTTCAAAGGACAGCTCACGGCAAAGTTCTTCGAATTCGGACTTCGCTTCTCGGCAAAGCCCGCTCAGTGCATTTGCGTCGGGAATGCGGCTTTGTACAGAACTGTATTTGGATAGGATGGCGAGCGAAAGATTCGCCTTTTCATCCTTGGAAAGCTTTTTCCGAAATTCAAAAAACCAATGTATTTTCGATTCAAGATTATCCCAGTCCGTATGTTCGAATTGCCAGTCCTTACCGAACAAGTGCAAGGCCATGACGGACGAGTTCATGTAGAGCTTTTTGGATTCCTGCAGCCGGATGAGGTCGCTCGAGAGTTCCAGAAGTTCTGCGTCCGTTTTTACCGACTTGGGATTTTTAAGCGTCCGCAAAAGAGTCTTTTTCGCATCGTGATAGTATTCCGAAAAAACTTTAAATCTTCTCTTTTGGTTGTTCCTGAGAATTTCTAGCGGAGCGCCCAGTTGCATGTCGATCGCTTCGGAGGTGAATGTCGGGGAACCGTTTCGGCGAAATTCCGACCAGATCTTGCCCGCTTGGGGAAGCGCAAGAAGGGTTTCTTCGTAAGTGTCCCAGTCTCTGGATTCCAGATCCCAGCCTTCGAACGAAGGCGTCTCGGGGTTGAATTCCGGCGTGATGGCTTCGCTGATGTGGGATAGCGCGGAAATGTCGATGTTTCCGTCGAATATGAATTCCCCGGAAACGCTTTGGGCAAGCGTCGCGAGCGTCTGGTACTTGGAATTTGCGCTATGCAGTTTTTGGAACAGCTCTGTTTTTTGAGATTCGCGAATGGCCGTAAGCGAAAGCCCCTTGAAGGCGCTGAGCGCTTTTCGGGTTTCGGGTTTCGCTTGCTGTTCGAGAATGTCCTGGATGATTCCCTGCGCCTGGTGAAAATTTTCCCGGTTTAGGCTCTCCGCTCCGCTGAATGTGGTGTCCGGCCAGACTTTTTTGGAAGAGATGCTGTTCAGGGCGATAAGCGATTCCGAAAGAGTGGAATTTCCCGGCGGAATCGGCTGGTTCACCGCCCTGTTGTAATCGACCAGGGTATTTCGGATATGGGTAAGGGTTTCCCGGGATTTTTCGAGAGTTGTGTCGTTTTGAATCGAGACAGGCGATTGCAGAATGTTTTCGAGGCGCTGCCGGGAAATTTTTTTCCGGTAAGTGACGAGGACTTTTTTCCCGCAGGCGATATTTTCGGAAACGAGGTTTGCCGCAAAAAATTCTTTTTCGGAACCGGGCGGCGTTTCGATGATTTCGATTTTGTTTTGGGAAGAAAGCGTTTCGACGAGAATCGTATTCGCTTCGGAATCCATGGGACGGATAAAGTAATGTTTCGCCGGGTTGAAAATTTCATCCGGATTTTTTCCGTCGATATCGGAGTCGATAACATGAAAACCGCTAGGGGAAAGAAGTTCCTTCGCTGCGAAATTTTCCGCAGAGGCTTCTTCATTCCATTTTTCTTCTTCAGAGTCCTGGTGGGAGAAAAGGCTTGCCGCATCGAAAAATCCGAGGAACATTCCGCGGGAAGTGCTTTTCCATCCGGCGACCGCATCGACTGCTCGCTCGACAGCGAGAAAATATTTTTTCGTCTGAAACGCCGAACCGTCCCAGAAAATTTTTGCCGGGGGAAGGTCTATCGCATCCCTGTTTTTTATCCGCAGCGGGACATTTTCGACAGGTGATAGATTTCTGAGCGAAACGGTCTGGTTTTTCGTATCGAGCGTGACCGGGACAAACAGCAGCGGGGCGGTATTCTGGGAACGCAAAAAGCCGACGGACAGGAAGAGATTCTGCGAACCGGTTTCGGTTTCCATGATGCGGACCGCATTTTGAAAATCTTCGCGCATTGCCTTTTGTTCTTCTTCCGTCAAGGCGGCACCTGTCGGGATGAAGAGCGTGAGTGGCAAGGCGATAGGCTTTCGATACCATTTTTCCAAAAAGAGAATGCTGTCTTCTGCGATAATTGGCGTCTGATACTTGGCTTTTGAACGGATGTTTAGAAAGTTGCTTTTGGAACCCAGATCAAAGGAAGCCGTTCGCAAGTCTTGGATTTTGGAAAATAAATCGTCCGCCATATACACGCAATATAATTTCAAATTTTTGGAAAGAGAAATTTTTTTGCGATTTGGATGGCTTCTTGAATGGAAAGACTTTTGGGATTTGGCAGAAGTCCGGCTTCGTGGCAGACTTCTCCGAGGAGCTTTTCCGGGGAAATCCCTGCGTCGCGTTCTCCGCGGATGCTCGCCGCATGCTCCCGCTTGGAGAGCTTTTTTCCGGCTGGTGAAAGCAGGAGTGGGTGGTGAAGAAAAATCGGCGGGCTGCTTCTTCCGAGAGCCTTAGCCAAGACGATTTGGCGCGCTGTCGAGTCCAGAAGGTCCTTTCCGCGGACGACAAGCTCGATGTCTTCTTCGAAATCGTCTGCGACGACGGCGAACTGGTATGTCCATTGTCCGAGCCTGTCTCTTACCGGGAAATCTCCGCACTGCTCGCTCGGATTTTCGCGGAATTTCCCGAGGAAAAGATCCTCCCATTCGACCGTTTCGTTCGGGGTCTTGAACCGGACGGCGAAACCTTTGGCAAAGGGAAGTCCCCGGTCGCGGCAATGTCCCCGGTAGATGGCGTCGCCTCTCGGGCGTGTCGGATTGGTTTCGAAGGTGAATTTACGGGAACAGTCGCAGGCGTAAAGCTGCGACTTGGCTTTCAACCGTTCGAAGAATTTTTCGTAGCGCGGTCCGTTTTGGCTCTGGATGGATTCCGCATCCCAAACGAATCCGAGCCATTCCAGGTCTTTGCGGATGGCGTCGATGTAGGCAGGCCGTGCGCGGCTTTGGTCGTGGTCTTCGATACGGAGGCGGAGGCGATATCCGAGCTTTTCGGCGGCGGCTTGGACGAATAGGGCCGAGAGAACGTGCCCGCGGTGAAGAAAACCGGTCGGGCTGGGGGCAAAGCGCGTAAACTTTGAGGATGTCTTCGCCATTTTTTGATCCATGTTTTCAATATAGCTTTTGGGGGTTGGGGCTGGTGGGGAATCAGGAATTAGTTGGTAGTGGCCAGTGATCAGTGGTTAGTGATTAGTTAGGAATTAGAAATTAGAAATGAGGAATGCGGAATGAGGAATGAGGAATTGACGTTTTAACGAACTGTAAGTTGTCAGAAAACAGAAATCAAGAATCAGTAGTTAAACGGGACAAGGACCGTCTATGCGTTCAACTGTCATTGTCGGGCTTGACCCGATAATCTCTGAAAGGAGATTCCCGTGTCGGAGCACGGGAATGACAGTATAAAAAGGAGCACGGGAATGATATTGGGAATGACATTGAAGCGAGCCGAGGAATGACAATGCACGGAAACTGTTCGCTTAGAAATCCCGCTTTCCATGTCCCTCGTACCGCTTCCCAAAAAGCTTAGACGTCCGCAGACAATCCTCGGAACTTATATGTCCACTGTTCTAAACATTCTTAACTAAGTACGGATTCTCCTATCGTCCCTCATTATTTTTACATTTCACGGAAAGCGGAGAACAAGATGAAGAAAATTTGGAAGGCCCTGCTGCTGTTGGGAACTTTTGCCTTTGCGGAAGACATGACCGCTACGACGGTAAACGGTTCGGTCGTGATTCTGCACGATAACGGTCGCTGGGAATACTACCGGAACAATTCCAAAGTCCGCGACATCCGGGAATCGGCCATCCCGAAAGATATGCAGACGACTGTGACAATCGAATACGAGGACGCTTCGAAATTGCAGAAGGATATGCGGATGCGCTTGGAAGCGGATGATGTTTCCGAAGACGTCATCCGCGATAGTCTGCGGACGCTTCCGACGGGCGGAATTGTACATTTTTGCGTTCCCGAAAATCAGGTGCACCGCGGGAATCCCCGAATGTTTACCTACACGGTCTGGGTCGGAAAAAAGCAGATTTACAGGTCGCAGGTTTCGGAAGCGGAAGCGGTTTCGTCGGAAACAGCCGGAATTTCGTACTTGCTTTCCGTTCCGCTGCATACCAAGCTGCGCGGGGAGCATCTGAAAGCTCGCGTGGAAGACGGTCTCGGTTCGATTGATTTTGATATTCGCTGATGGAAAGTCCTCGTTTTGCCGTTGTCGATGTCGAGACGACGGGCGGAAGGCCCGGCTTGGCGCGCATCATCGAAATAGGAATCGTCCTCATTGATGACTGGAAAGTCACGCAGCGCTTTGAATCCTTTGTGAAAACGTCGGAGGAGCTTTCCCCGTTCATCCAGAATCTGACGGGAATCACGCCGAGAAAGCTGGAAAACGCTCCGACTTTTGATGAAATCGCTCGGAAAGTTGCGACGCTTCTTGACGGGCGCATTTTTGTCGCGCACAATGTCGCTTCGGATTATAGCGCGGTCGCTTCGGAGATGAAGCGTTCCGGTCTGGATTTTTCGCCGGAAAAGCTCTGCACGGTCAAGCTTTCCCGCAAGGTCTTTCCGGGGCTTCCCAAGTACAGTCTCCACAATTTGACATTGTCGCTCGGGCTTCCGGATTTTGAAAACCATCGGGCGCTGAACGATGCGATGGCCGCTGCGCGAATCCTGCTGCTTGCGCAGGAACGCTTTGGTTCGGAACCGATAGACGATATTCTCCGCGGTGGAAAACGCCCGATTGTCTATCCCAAAGGCTTCGACGACCGGAGAATCTTCCAGATTTCGCAAAGACCCGGAATCGTTTACTTTGTCGGAAAAAGCGGAATTCTGTATGCGAATGCGACGCGAAATGCCCGGACGCGTGTCTTGGAAATTCTTTCGCAGCGGAAGAGGAATCCGCTCAAAGGTTTTTTGGAAGGAATCGTGGATATCCGCGTGAAGGAACTCGGGTCGGAAATCTTGGCGAGGCTCTGCCTGGAATCGGAGCTTGCTGCAACACATTACCCGTGCAATGCGCTTCCCGCTAAAAAGCCGGACATCGGAGCGCCGCTTCCCGACATGGCGGTGTTTCTTTCCGGGAGATTCCTCGGAGACCGCGGAGTCGTAATCGTCCGCCGTGGCAAGGTTCTCGGCTATACATTTGTCCGCGAAGAGGAAAGCTACAGCCTGTACGACATTTTGGACCGGCTCATTCTGTTTCACCAGACGGAAAATCTCGTGCCGATTTTGAGGCCTGCGTTGGAGAAATACGGGGTGCAATTTATAAAAGAAAAATGAAAAAACTTCAACAATTCCTGATTCTAATCCTTTGCTCGTGTTCAATCGATAGCGAAGAAAGCGGAGAAAAGCTTTCTTTTCGAATGCTGTCCGTTTGTGGCGATTCGGATGAAGAGGATGCGTTTTTGGATAGTACCGTTTTTGTGAAAAATCCGGATGGCTCTGCCGATGCCGAATGGAAAATGTTTTGGCAATGCGGGATGGATTCTTATCTAATTGCCCAAAAGAAAGAGGATTCGCTGTTCATCCATGCGGAATCAAGGCAAAAAGAGAAAACCACGTGTATTTGCTTGGCTCATCTTAACGTGACGATTCCGAAGGAATATCTGGACGCAAAAATTCTTGTGTTAAATGAATTGCGTTCGCGACCGATCAAAATTATCTATCGGGAGTGATTTCCCGATAGCGGCTATTCCTTTTTCCTCGCGAAGCGACGGCCCTTGCCGGGGATGCGCGGCGGAAAATCGAACTTGATCTTTCCTGTGGCTTTATCGAGTAGAAGATAGGCGTCGAAAAGGCGGTGCGTCTTGGCGGAGCGAAAACCTTGGATCAGGTCTGTCTTTTCTCCGGCGAGGAGCTTCTTTAAGTCGGCGACGGAAATTTCCTTTCCGAGAATGATTTTGTTCAGGTGAAATCCCGTTTTCGCCTTGTCGAGATAGCTTTTTGAAACGTAGGCGGTGAGCGTATCGAAAACGGGACTTCCGTCGAGCGGCGAAATGCCGAGTTCTTCGCCGAGTTCCGTTTCGTCCGAAGCCTCGTCGTTATCGAAAACGAATTTGATCTTGTCCTTTTCGAGAACAAGCCCGGCGGAAAATTCCATGCCGCGCTTGGAGCGGAATCCGGTCAGGGGACCGATCTTCCCTTGGGTGAGGAGTTCCACGACTTCTTCCCCGGACATTTTTCTTCCGCCGAGAATTTTTCGAATCTGGATACCGTCCTCGGTTTCGTAGCGGGAAACGCTTTCGAAAACCTTTTTCCCGTTGACCGGGCTGAATTCGGCTTCTTTTCGGGTATCCTCTTCCTTGAAGTTTCGGATGTTGTTCACCATCTTGGTGGTCAAGTCTTCGATTCCCTTCATGAATTCGGAACGGGTTTCCTTACCCTTCTCGATTTGGGAAAGCTGGTATTCCCATTCGCCGGTGAGTTCCGGGCTGGTGAGGTTCTCGATTTTCATCGCCCGGGCGACGTGAATCAGACCGAATGCCTTGCTGGTCGGAACCAGTTCCTTGCCGTCTCGGATCATGTACTTGTCGGAGATGAGCTTTTCGATGATGGCGGCCCGCGTTGCCGGGGTTCCCATGCCGCGGTCTTTCATGGCGTCGGCGAGTTCGTCGTCCTTGACTAACTTCCCGGCGTTTTCCATCATGGAAAGGAGCGAGCTTTCCGTGTAGCGCGGCGGCGGGTTGGTCTTTTCGGCAGAAATTTCAAATTCCTTTCCGAGCGCTTTTTCGCTTTGAATCGGGGCGATGTTCGCTTCGTCGTCGGAGGATTTTCCATAGACTTCCTTGAAGCCGGGGAACTTTAGAATTTTTCCTTCGGTGAGGAACTTTTCGCCTTCTATTTCCGTGATGCGCGTCGTGTTCAGATATTCGGCTGGTGGGTAGAAGACCGCGATGAAGCGCTGGCAAATCATCGTGTAGATTTTCATCTCCGCTTCGGTGAGCGATTTTATCTTGTTGCCGGTCGGGATGATGGCAAAGTGGTCCGAAATTTTGCTGTTGTTGAAGATGCGCGGATCCTTTTTTACCCAGCCGTTTTCAAGAGCCTTGGCGGCAAACTTTTCGAGATTCCCTTCCATCGTGGCTAGCGTCTTCTTGACTGTCCCGACGTAATCCTCCGGCAGGGCGCGGCTGTCGGTTCGCGGGTAGGAGGTGAGCTTGTGGCGTTCGTAGAGGGCTTGGGCGATGGAAAGCGTCGTCTTGGCGCTGAATCCGAATCGGTTGTTCGCTTCGCGCTGGAGGGTCGTTAAATCGTAAAGCGGTCTGCATTTCTGGATGCTGGGCTTGGTTGTCTCGGAAACGGTTCCTGTCTTTCCGTGACATTTTTTGACGATTTCGTTTGCCTGGGATTCGTCCCAGATTCTGTCCCTGTCGGATTTGAGGTCGGGGTTGAACCATTTGCCCGCATATTCGGAACTTCCCGATTCGAATGTCCCGCGAATCGTCCAGTAGGGCTTTGATACAAAGGCGTTCCGCTCTTCTTCCCGGTTCACGATCATCGCAAGCGTCGGGGTCTGCACGCGTCCGCAAGGGGTGAGCTGGAAACCGCCGAATCGGCTGTTGTAGGCGGTGAGGCCGCGCGACCCGTTGATTCCCACGAGCCAGTCCGCTTCCGAGCGGGACAGCGCGGCGTCGAGCAGGTTCTGCATCTCTTCGTGTGTCCGCAGATGTTCAAAAGCGTCCCGGATGGAAGCCTGCGTCATGCTCTGCATCCACAGGCGGAGAAGAACCTTGTCCTTGAGGCCGGTCTTCCCTTTTTCGAATTCCAAAATGTAATGGAAAATCAGCTCGCCTTCTCTGCCCGCATCGCATGCGTTGATGATTGTCCCGACGTCTTTTCTGCGAATGAGCTTTCCTAGGGCGGAAAGCTGCGATTTGGAGGTCGGAATCGCCTTGAGCTCGAAAGTTTCGGGCAGGATGGGGAGCGTGTCCATTGTCCAGTTCTTGTACTTGTCGCTGATTTCCTTCGGGTCGCAGAGCGTGACCAGATGACCTAGTGCCCAGGAGACAATGTAGGCGTCGTTTTCGTAATGGCTCTTTTCTTTTCTGAACTTTCCGCCGACGGAAATGGCCCGGACGAGATCCTGGGCGACACTCGGCTTTTCGGCGATAACAAGGGTTAATTTATCTGTAGCTGTCTTTTTGACCATTGCTAACCTTTCCATTTAAAATGTCCGGCT